>JBGQJX010000449.1:0-3676 GCA_041499255.1 Ktedonobacteraceae bacterium
ATATGGCGCGGACACCATTCGCTGCTACATGATGTTCATCGGCCCGTTCGATGCCGGCGGCTCCTTCAGGCCAGACAATTTAGAAGGCGTCTGGCGCTTCCTGAACCGCTTCTGGAGCGTCATCAGCGACAACTGGATCGACGGCAAGGTCAGCGATAAAGAGACCGGCGAAAGCCAGGCCATCGAGCGTCTGCGCCACAAAACCATCAAGCGCGTCACCGAAGACCTGAGCCACTTCCGCTTCAACACGGCCCTGGCCGCGCTGATGGAATGCAACAACGTCCTGGTGAAACAACAGAACGAGCCGGTAGCCCAGACCAGAGCCTACCGCAAAGCCCTGGAAACAATGATGCAACTGCTGGCTCCCATGGCGCCGCACATCACCGAGGAGCTATGGCACATCACCGGTCATACCGGCAGCATCCACATGACCGACTGGCCAGGCTACAACGAGGCAATGACCCAGGACGAAACCTTCACCCTGGTCATCCAGGTCAACGGCAAAGTGCGCGAACGCATCGATGTCTCATCCGGCATCACCGAAGCAGAAGCACGCAGCCTGGCGCTGACAAACCCCCGCGTCGCCTCATTTATCGGCGACAACACCGTGCAAAAAGTCATCTACATTCCAGGCCGCCTGGTAAACATCGTAGTCCGCCATCCTTAACTCGTAAAAATAATACCGAAAGGGTCCTTGTAACCCCCCAACGCTCTAATAAATAGAAACTAAACAAAGCGATGTGCACGCTTTTTCCTCCGCAGCATCACATAAAAAATTTCTTGGAGATTCTACTTTCAAAAGTGGAACCAACTAAGACATTCAGACGTATAAATAGCACAAAGCAAAATCACAAATTTGTGAGATATTTAACACCAGGCATGTCGTATAGTAGATAGTTATTTTATCAGCTTCCGCTTATGCTAAGTACATAAGGAATAAGTGGAAGAGAGGAAAGTGTTAATACTGGTAATTAGGCCAAACTGGTATTTGAAAAAATGCCACTCTGAACGTCTAGTTAAGTGTATCAAATTCTGAAAATGGCTGGGCAACTACTAACCCGATAACAAAATTATTGAAAAACGGCAATATACTATAGCGGACAGCCTGGAGTAGGCAGAAGGACAGTAATTATGAATCCGCAAATCCATTCAGAAGAGCACCTGATAACAAACACCGACACGGAAACAGCCGACATGGACACTCTCACCCAGAGCGGCTTTACTCCTGACGAAATCCTTTCACTTCTCTGGCTCCGCCAATGGTACCAGAACGGTGGCAGTGACCGCACAGAAGTAATCCGCCACCTGGAATTTCTCAAGCTGCTCGTATTGACCGGCAAAATCGAATTGTGATCTTCCCACATCCTGGCGCCTCTTTTGGCGCCAGGATGTGTAATATATGAGAAGGGCACCTGCAGAGGTGCCCTTCTTCTTACCCCTACAAACACACAATATAACCAGGAGGGTGCCATCTACGTACATATAAATAACAAACAGCGGCATCAATAGAATAAATCAGTAAGGAAAACTATGCGTATCATACTCTACCTGGGGAAAGGCGGCGTGGGCAAAACAACCATCTCCGCAGCCACAGCCGTTCGTTCTGCAATGCTGGGCAAACGCACTCTCGTCGTCAGTACCGACCTCGCCCACAGCCTGGCCGACTGCTTGAATAGGCCTCTTACCTCGGAGCCAAGGGAGTTGGCGCCCAATCTCTGGGCGCAGGAAGTCAATGCCCTCGATGAGATGCGCCGGGGCTGGGGCAAGTTACAGGAGTCTGTAAGTAAGGCCTTGCGCAATCGCGGTATAGACTCTGTCATGGCCGAAGAACTTGCCCTCATTCCCGGAATGGACGAGATCGTCAGCCTGGTCAACATCTATCGAAATGCCCGTGAAGGAAACTTCGATGTGGTCATCATTGATGCCGCTCCCACCGGCGAAACCGTGCGCCTCCTCAGCATGCCTGACACCTTTCAGTGGTATGCCGGGCGCCTTATGAACCTGCAAAGCGGCACGCTCAACCTCGCCCGCCCATTAATCAAGGCGTTCTTGCCCTCTGCGGAAATACTGGATGCCGTCAATGAGCTGAGCGAACGTGTGAAGGTATTGCGCGAGGTGTTGGGCAATCCCGAAATAAGCTCATATCGCCCGGTCGTTAATCCTGAACGCATGGTCATCAAAGAAGCCTTACGCGCCGAAACCTATCTCGCCCTCTTTGGCTATCCTATCGATGCCGTTATCTGCAACCGCGTGCTCGCAAAAAGCGAGTACCACGACGCGTTCATGCAAGAACTCTACCACAACCAGGCAAAGTTTCTTCAGCAGATACATAACACCTTCGCGCCGCTCCCCATCTGGGAAGCCCCCTATTATGCTCATGAAATTATGGGCATTCCGCCGCTGGGCAAGTTAGCGGACGTCATCTTTGGCAAACAAGACCCCACACAGGTCTTCTACCGTGGCAAAATTCAAGAGATCACTCGCCAGGGAGATGTCTACATCCTGCGCCTGCCTCTCCCGCATGTTGAGATGGACAAAGTGCTCATGACTAGGAAAGGTGATGAGATGATCATCGAGATTGGCAACTTCAAACGCGATATCACTCTACCCTCTATGCTGGCAGCCCAGGAGGCAACAGTGGCACGCTTCGTCAACAAAGCCCTGGAGATTCACTTTAAAGCACCCGCAGCAGAAACAGATGTCGCTTAGTAGACTCCTACTCTAGACAAGCAGTCGTTTGCTTTTGGATTGGGAGTAGACGCTGGCAGCCTCCAAGTTGACAACTCATCCTGTGGGTGCTATGCTGCTTGGGCAAACCACTACAGTACTTGAGTGCAGTATTAAAGGGTGATGGAAATGGAAGCAACTGCCTGGCGCAAGCTATTGGATAACATCATCGCAGATGCACAGGAAAGGCAGCGAATTGCCAATAAGTTGGGCGTCAATCCAGCTACGCTCATGCGCTGGGCCAGAGGAGAGACGAACCCCCGGCATGAGAATCTGCAGCGCCTCCTGAAAGCCCTTCCAGAACAGCAAGAGACCCTTGCTCGATTACTTTCAGAGGAATTCCCGGCCTTCGATATGCCAGTGGGCGAAGATATATCCGAACAGATTCCAGCGGAGATCTACAGCCGTATCCTCAACACGTACGTCAACATGCAAGATGCACAACGTTCCTGGTACATAAGCGACTTGATCATGCAGTTGGCGCTCGGGCAACTCGATCCCAACTACCTGGGGATGGCGATCACCATCGCCCTCTGCATGCCCCCATCGGGAGTTGCACACAAGGTACGTAGTCTGCGCCAAAACACCGGGCGTGGTACTCCCCCCTGGAATACCTATCTCGATCAGGCGCTGTTGTTCCTTGGCATCGAATCCCTGGCAGGCTACGCCGTTTCCGTAGGGCATCTTGTCGCCGTGCAGAGTCGTACCGAACAAACGTTTACGCCAGTCCGTTGGGAGGAGGGGGAAGAAAGTGCCGTAGCCAGCCCCATACTCCTGGGAGGGCGTGTCGCGGGTTGCTTGATTATCTCCAGTACACAACCAGGCTATTTCCTTGAGTTTCGACAGAAACTCATTGAGCAATACACAGCGTTGTTGACACTCGCGTTCAGATCGGAGGAGTTCTATGCGCTCCGGGATATCGAACTCAGCCTGATGCCTTCCCAGGAGA
>JBGQJX010000450.1:0-3663 GCA_041499255.1 Ktedonobacteraceae bacterium
ACAATTTTTTTGCTGCGGTCTCGTGGTAGAAGCTCTACCTTTTCCCTCTGGCCTCGCGTAAAAGAGTAAGACCGAGTACAGCAATTACTGCAATAACTAAAATGAGTCCTGATATGCTTCGAAGGGGTGACAAAGCAGCGACATTGTCTATCAGTGCCAGAAGGAGGGTGGCGAGCAAAACGCCAACCAGGATAATCATGTCTCCAACAATAAAGTTGTAAATGGCTTTGATGACCTTCATGGGTGTACCTCCTCGTGTTTTTCAACCGCCGCCTTGGAGGTAACACTTGCTGCGGCCAGCGCAAGGTTGCGCTGTTTCACCTGTTTTAGTGCTGTAACCAGGAGGAAGGAAGCCACCAGATAGATTGCAGCCAGGATAAGAATGAACACATCTGCCAGGGGCCAGGAGACGTGAAAACCTTCGCCAGCCCAGAATGTGCCAAATGAAGTCAACATAATACCAACCACGAACTTCAGTGTATTTTCCGGGACTTTCGTCAGAGGGGCGCGAATCACCGATCCGGCGAAGATCACCAGTATTCCGGCGATGGTTGCTCCAATGGCTGCCCAGCTAATGCCGCAGCTGCTGCTGCACGTGTTGCTAACCGCGCTACTGCCAAAGGTTATCACAATGAAAGCAACTTCAAGACCTTCAAGGAGCACTGATTTATAGGAGAGGGCGACTGCAAAGGGTTCAAAGCGTGGTGCGATAATTTCACCGCGGGCACGCATTTCTGCCTGGGTCTCCTCGAAGATGGCCTCTTCATCGTGCAGGGCTTTGAGGCCACTGTAGCGAAGGATGGCTTTTTTCAGCCATTTGAGGCCGAAGAGGACAAGAATGACACCTACAACGAGACGTAAAATATCGATGGGTACATATTTGACCAGCGCGACCCCGAGTGTGGCGACAATCAAGGCAAGGGTAGCTGCTGCTGCGAAGGCGCCTGCCAGCGCACTTCGCCAGTTAATTGTTACTCCAACCACAAGGACAATGGTAAATGCCTCGACAAATTCAACGGCTGAGGCGAGAAAGGCAGCTGAAAGGACAGCCCATTGCATGCAATATGACTCCTCATTATTGCTGAAAAGATTTGCTTTGCGGACATCTTTTCTTCATTATATCAGGAGAATAGTTCCCATTAGATATCCTTGTTGCTTATTGTAGCACAATCAAGATAAAACTCGTGTGCTTATGCTTTTGTTGCAATAATTTGTAGCCAGGTACGAGCAACTTCTGTCAGACCCAATTCCTGCCCTGTCTGGTAAACAGCTTGTTCAAGTGCGGAGGCCGCAAATGCCAGTGGAACACCCGGCAGCGCTCCCTCAATGAAGAGCCAGTATTGACCGAGATCTCTCCAGGCGTCTAAGGAAATAAAAACATCCTGGTTTGTAGTTTCGACTGCTTTGAATCCCGTTTGCTTCAGCAGAGCAATAATTTCGCCTGGTGTCAGCCACTGCATAGCAATAGCCTTTGCCTCGCGTGACAGGTGCACTTCGGGATGTTCTTTTCGCAACCAGCCTACCGCTCTGCGGGTCCACAGGCGGTAAAAGCGCTCGGTTCCTTCAACGTACGTGCCTTCATAGAACGCGCTGTTACAGGCGAAAATACCGCCAGGAGCAAGTATTGATGCCACTTGTCTGAATGCCTCCAGCTTATCGGGAACAAGGTGGATGGCGTTACAGAAGAAGGCTAAGTCTACGTCGTGGACAATAGAGGGGAGGTCATCGGCGTCCCCTTGAATGAATTCTGCTTTTGCCTCCATTGTCTCCATGCTTTTCTGGGCGCGGCGCAAGGCCTCTGCTGACGGGTCGACTCCTAAAATGTGTACCTGTCTTCCTTGCTGAGCCATTTCATGCGCGATAAGTCTGGTAACCGCTCCTGTGCCACAAGCCATGTCTACAATGGTGAGAGGGTCATCAACCGGTCGTAATGCAAGGTGAGCAAGCGCCTGTTGAACCAATGCGCGATTGACATCTGTGTAAAATGGGTGTGCTGCGAATGCCTCAAATGTGAATTTATTGGTTTCTTCTGTTTCCATTAACCCCATCGGTGCATACTCCTTTACCGTTTGCTAGTGTGTCTAATATTGTTAGAGAGTGATAACACCCATTTTGTTTCATCCAGATGTCGCCTAGATGTGAATAGCCATGCCTCCATCGACACAAAGAACTTGCCCTGTGATGTATCCGGCTTCTGGTGAGCATAGGAAACAGATCGCCGCCGCAACCTCTTCGGTGCTGCCGAAACGGCCTAAGGGTGTAGAGCTAAGGATTAAATCACGTTGCTGTTCTGTGAGTGAGGCTGTCAGTTCCGTTGGAATAAATCCTGGGGCGACCGCATTGGCGGTAATATTGCGACTTGCCATTTCGCGTGCAGTACTGAGGGTAAATGCGATGATGGCTGCTTTGGATGCACTATAGTTGGCCTGGCCTGCTGATCCTAAAAGACCTGCCACTGATGAGACGTTGATGATCCGCCCCCAGCGAGCCTTCATCATCCCTCGTAGTGCTGCTTTCGTACAAAGAAATGCTGAACGTAAGTTGCTATCTATGACGTGCTCAAAGTCTGCGAGCGACATCTGTAAGATGAGTTTATCCCGCGTGGTGCCCGCGTTGTTAATGAGTATGGAAATGGGGCCTAGTGTTTGGGTTATTTCTGCAAAGAGTCGGTTTACATCATCTTCCTGGCTCACGTCAGCCTGTATTGAAATGCACCTTCTTCCCAGTGCTTCGATGCTGTTTTGTGCCTCTTTAGCGGCTGTGGCGTTGCTGCGATAATTGATGACAATGTCAGCGCCATTGCGCGCGAGACGTTGTGCTGTTGCCCGGCCAATACCTTGACCACTGCCTGTGATAAGCGCGATTTTACCGGCTAATGGTAAATGCTGTTCATTGGTCATAAAGCACTCTCCTTAGGAGTTTTTTACTTACTCCACCCCACATAATGCTGTAGTATAGCACAAAGAAGACAATGGGAGAGCATACTACAATCTCTCACAGGCAATACCAGGTGCGATCAGCATATACGTATTTTCTCGTTTATTTCCTGGAAGATTCGCTCATTCCGAGTTGAGTTGGCTATCAATGAGGAGTAGGGGTGACCAAATAATAAGCTCAAGAAGCTGAGATAGACTACATTCCCTGAAAAGCATATAATTAAGAAATGGAACGGGCAGGGCTATTATCTTTATCTGTATAGTGCAAGTCACAGAGGTATACATCTTATGAGCCAGTATGATCATCCGAAACCTACCTCCTTTTTATTGGACGAGGAGAGCCGCAAACTCATCTTAACCTGGAGCGATGAGCATGAAAGCGTCCACAGTTGGGAAGCCCTGCGCTGGGCCTGTCCGTGCGCCTGGTGTGCGGGAGAAGGCGGCCAGCCGGGAATGTTGCAGAGCAGGCAGGGCCTGAGTATTGAAGAGACGACGCTGGTTAATATTCAGCCTGTAGGTCGCTATGGTTTGACGCCAATCTGGGAGGATGGGCATAAGACGGGGATCTATACGTACGAGAAACTACGCGCCAGTTGTGAATGTGAGCAGTGTCGATCAACCAGGCAGCATGGGCCAAAAGTGCGTTAATTGTTAACGAAAGTTACAAAAAACGTTGTACGTAATGTGGGGATGGATGGAGTGAATAGTACCAATTTTTGACTTATCA
>JBGQJX010000451.1:0-3632 GCA_041499255.1 Ktedonobacteraceae bacterium
CAAAATACGGTCGGTGGCAAAATCAACAAGGGGTTTCCACAAGGCCGGATCAATCGTCAGTCCGTAGCGTGTTGCAGTATAGAGATTGGCTATTTTGCCGTATTTGCCAATGAGCCCTTTCCGCATAGTTGCATAAAGTTGCTCTTGTTGTTTGACCTCTTCAACCGTTTGAGCCGGACTGTCTTCAACAAGCCACATGAGATCGACGGCAGTCGTCATATTCTGGCGGAAGACATCATCATCGAACAAGGATAATTGTTCCTTTGGAGCCTCCGTCTTTTTTGTTTTGTGTGCTGACCCGTTGCCATTAGGGGCAATGGCGAGATCAGTGAGCCTTGCGCCGATCAGCGAATTGCCAGTGCGCAGGTGGTGATCGAGAAACGACAATGGACGACCTTTCGCCACAGTACTGAGCCAGAGAGAAAGTTTAGCAAGTTCAACGGCGAGCGGGTTCAGGTCTACACCATAGATACACGATTGAACAACACGTCGTTTCCAGTACGCCAGTTCAGCCTCTTTTGTCACGCCTTCAGGCGGCACATTCTGCTCTACCATGAAACGAGCAATGTATTCTGTGGCCTCGACGAGGAAATGGCCACTGCCCATTGAGGGGTCGAGCACCTTGATTGCCAACAACCTTTCGACCATGGTTTTGTCATGTGGAGTTGAGCCTACCGTCTGCTGTAGTAATGGCCCTACAGCCTGGTCAACAATGTACTTGACAATATAATCAGGTGTGTAATAGCTGCCAGTAGCCTTACGCTCACCCTTTTCATTGAGCAGGTCGATACTCCAACCATCGTTTGCCTCAATGTTTTCCAGGTGATATTCCAACAAGCCCTCGTAGATTGTGCCCAGGTTCCGTACAGAGAGGTCACGGTAATCAATAGATTGTCCATCGACACGCGCCAGCATATCGATGGCCTGTTGTAGCCGCGCATCAGCGATCATGTGGTGTTCAAGAAAGCTGTGTTGTTCTGGGTCAAAGAGGCCGCCATTAAATGATGAAATTTTTAACGGCGGATCGCCAAGATTGATGTAGCCGAACAATTCTTTCAGGCGATGGTAGATGCGGGTGCTATTTGAGCGTAGTAGTGTGCCTGCGCTGAGGTCTTCTCCGATTTCCTCTGTTATAGAGCGTAAACTGTATTTTCTTGCATAAACAGCACTGTCGTACATGGGGAGCAGATTCCGTGCTTCCGCATAAAGGACGAAGAGCAACCGGTAGAGCAAGATAAGGGCGTTGTCGTAGATGTCTTTGAGTGTTGTCGCATTGCCGGGCGAAAGATTATTGGAGGAGTAGTCGAGCAATCCCTGGGCAATGTGGCGCAGCGCTTCATAGACCTGTTTCTCGAGGGCATCGCTGATACCTTGAGCATAATCCATACTCTCCTTGAGCAGGTTGGAGACGCTCAGCGGATGTTGATCAAACGCGGCACGGCGAAAGAAAAGATAGAAATACAGAAATTCTCTGCTGCTGCCATGCTCCAGGAGTTCGGGTAAGTCTACTTCGTAATAGTGATCTAATTTATGGGCGGTGTCTTTATGATAGAGTCGCCAGAGACGTCCATTGGTGAGGATACCCCAATCGAGTCCGCTGTGCTGGATATAAAAGGCAATCTGGAACGTGGGGTTCTTATTCGTGAACAGGTCCCGCTCTTTTCCTTCTGTCGTCGGAGCTCTATCAAGCGGACGATTCCAGGATTTGGCATCACCTATGGCAAAGGCTTTTGAGGCAAGAAGCGTTTCGTTAAGCATTTTTCCTTTATTCGCTTCCTGCGCATCCTGATCACGATAAAAGATGTAATCGGGCGTTTGGGCTTTGCCGGGTGTTGCTAGCGATGCCTGCACTGTAAAGGTATGACCCAATATTTTCAATACTGGCTTGACAAATTCTTCCTCGGTTTGTGCCTCTTTTTCCTTTTCGCTCGGCTTGTACTTTTTGAAAAGAGCCGTAATCTTTTCCCTCACTACCTCAACTTCATAATCACCTATGAGCGACATCCAGTCTTCCCGGTGTTCGAGTGTGACGTTCAAATAATGGTCAGAAAATAATTGTTGATTATGATGCGGTGAAAGCGGTGAAATCATCAATGCGACCCTCAACCCTATTTTTGTTGTATGTATCTGCACTTCTTTATGAGAGGCTCTTTTACGGAATAGTATAGGGCTGGTAAGGTGATATTACAAGTCCGAATTCTGTTTGGGGTGTATGAATTGTTTGTAGGTAAGCGGTTCTAATGGGGCCGATAAATCGGCGGTAATAAGCATCAACCTAAGGGAAGCCCATCAACTGCAGTAAAGGCGAGGGTGGTGAGAAGTGGTTGGTGATAGCGCGGCAGGAGGCCAGCCCTGTCATGCTGAGCCGCAGCGAAGCATCTCGTGGGCCGGTGGGAGAGACCCTTCGCTGCGGCTCAGGGTGACATGGGGTGACATGGACGGGGTGAATGGAGTGACACTGGTAGCTTAGGTTGATGTGTATTGGGGCCGATAAATCGGCGGTGGCCGCGATAAATCGGGCCCTACGATCGATTGCCTACAAGTATTTCATACAACCTCCTGTTTGAAGCAAGATCGTTGCAGTATCCTGGCGGCGTATAGCAACATACAGTCACAGATATGTTATACTGCCAATAATCTGATGAATACAATATGTCTTTCTCACTGTACAAAAGGGGGCATTATGGCTATTACATCATCCTCGGAAGCCACAGCAGGCGGGAGCCGCGTTGCCGGGTGGCTTTCACCAGAAGAATTTCGTATTTTAGAAGTGGCGTGCGATACGTTTCTTCCCTCTCTGGAACCCCCTCCAGGAAGCTCTGACGCGATGGCTGCATACTATCGGCGACGCGCCAGTGATCTGAATGTTGCTCAACTGCTGGCGGAGACACTGGCCTTTGAGAACGCGGAGGCGCAGGCCCAGTTTCACCAGTTAATGAGTTTGATGGCCAGTCCAGTGAGTAGTCTTCTGCTCGCCGGCAGCGCGAAACCGTTCGTGGAACTTGCACAGGAGCAGCGTGAGAAGTACCTGTTTGCCATGGCGAATAGCCCGCTGGGGTCAGTGCGGCAGGGATTCCAGACGCTCAAGCGCCTCTCAGGTTTTATCTTTTTCTCTGTTCCTGACGCCGAGGGTGTGAATCCCAACTGGGAAGTACTCGACTACCCGGCTCCCACGCCTCCGCCCGCTGGCGTTCCACAACCGATTACTCCACTGGCCATTACCGGAGACACCACCCTGGAGGCCGATGCGGTCGTCATCGGTTCTGGCGCTGGCGGCGGCGTTGTTGCCGGAGAACTGGCCATGGCGGGTAAGAACGTGGTGGTGCTGGAAAAGGGCGGCTATAACAACGAGGCCAACTTTACCCTGCAAGAGGCGCAGGCTATGCCGGAACTTTACTTAAAACGTGGCACGCTCACTTCCAAAGACCTGGGTATCATCGTCCTCGCCGGAAGTACTCTTGGAGGCGGTACGACAGTAAACTGGATGACTTCTTTCCGCACGCCTGATTATGTGCTGCACGAGTGGGAACAAACATCGGGGCTGAAAGGTGAGTTTACCGGCTCTGCTCTGCAGGACAGTTTCGCGGCGGTGGAGAAGCGTATCAATGTCAATGCCGAGAATAGCGCGCACA
>JBGQJX010000452.1:0-3631 GCA_041499255.1 Ktedonobacteraceae bacterium
ATCGATATGGTGGCGAGTGTGGCGGATGATGCTGGAGACGAGGTCAGACGGACGATCATGGATTTTTTCACCGGCCAACCTTCTGTCAAGGCTATCACGGGAAAAGGCGAGACAAAATCGAGCGTTATCCTGGGCAGCGGGATCGCCATGGACCTGCGAGTCGTCAGGGATAGCCAGTTTCCGTATACGCTGCACCACTTTACAGGTTCCAAGGAGCACCATATCCCGCTGCGGCGGCGCGCACTCAGCATGAATATGACCATCAATGATTATGGTCTTTTTAGGGGGAAAGATCCGGATCTGGAGCTTGTGCCTTGCAAGAATGAAGCCGATATGTACGCCGCGCTTGGTATGGCCTATATCGAGCCTGAATTGCGTGAAGACATGGGAGAGATCGAGGCCGCGCTACAAGGCACGCTGCCTGTGCTGGTGCAGGAGAGCGACCTGCGCGGCATTCTGCACGTTCACTCCACCTGGAGCGATGGACAAAATACTATTCGCGAGCTGGTTGAGGCATGTATAGCGCGTGGGTACCAGTACCTGGGTATAACAGATCACAGTAAGGTGGCGGCCTATGCAGGAGGGCTGACAGAGGAGAGCCTGCGCCGGCAGCGCGCTGAGATCGATCGCCTGAATGAAGAGTACGCGGGTCGCCTGTACATCCTCAGGGGGACAGAGTGTGATATTCTTAAGGATGGGACGCTTGATTACGCGGACGAGGTGTTAGCAGAACTCGATTTTGTGGTCGCCTCGATTCATAGTAATTTCAATTTGTCGCCTGAGGAGCAGACGCAGCGGATGCTGCGCGCTATTGCCAACCCACATGTTGATATTATTGGACATCCTACGGGGCGTATCTTGCTTGGCAGAGTCGGGTATACGCTGGATATGGAGGCGGTGATCGATGCCGCCATTGAGCATGGGGTGTGTATTGAAATCAATGCGCATCCTTCGCGGCTGGATATGGATTGGCGGCTGGTAAAACGCGCTCGCGATAAGGGGATGAAGATTCCGGTTAATCCTGACGCGCATATACTTGCCGGATTGGATGTTATCCGTTATGGTGTAGGCATTGCCCGCAAAGGTTGGCTAGGCGCCAGTGATGTGCTGAATGCAATGGAGACGGAAGCGCTGCTGGCATTTTTCAAGAGGAAAAGAAGCTGATGATCGGGTCATTTGACCCATTTCATATCGATGGAAGTGTGTTACATATACGTTAGAGAGGAAGACAAGAACATGGCACTACAATTAGAACTGGAAGTTTCCCGCCGGGAGATCACCGGGAAGGCAGCTAAAAAACTGCGCAAGGCGGGAATTATTCCTGCGAATATCTATGGACATCAGGAAGCGTCCCAGGCTGTACAAATGGACGCGGTAGCTTTTGAGCGGTTACGACGTTCACACGCCGCCAAGGGTATCATTTCGTTACGCATACCTGACAGCACGGGGGTGCAGACGGCGCTGATACGGCATGTACAGCACGATCCACGCACTGGCAGAGTGATCCACGTGGATTTCTTCCGGGTGAGCATGAATGAACGCTTGAACGTGAAAGTTGCGCTGCGTTTTGTTGGTGAGGCGCCCGCAGTGAAAAACGAGAACGGGGTATTACTACATCTTATGGATACGCTCGAAGTCGAATGCATGGCCGGAGATATACCCGAATACCTCGAAATCGATGTTTCATCCCTGGATGAAATTGATGCGATGCTTCATGCTGAAGATGTGAAATTGCCCGCGAACTTCACGCTGATTACTGATCCAAAAGAGGGCGTGGCGAAGATTGCTGCCACACGCGCTGAGAAGGCCGAGGAAGCAGCAGCGGCGGAGGAAGCAGCGGCGGCGGTACCTGTCACGGAGGCTGCACAGGAGAGCGCCGGAGCATAAGAACGCTTTTCTAGAAGAGAGCGATAGTCATGCGTATTATGATTGTCACGGATCAATATCCGCCGATGGTCGGCGGCGTTCCGACGGTCACACACGGACTTGCCCACGATTTCGCGGACCGTGGGCACCAGGTCTGGGTTGTCGCGCCGAGCCAGGGATCACACGATGTGCGTCGCCTGGAGGGAAAGGTACGTGTCTATCGCTTCTCCTCGTTTGACTGGCCAATGTACGAGGGGCTGCGCATTCCTTTTCTGCCATTCGTACCCATACGCAATCTTTTGAAGAAAAGCGATCCGCATATCATACACATTCACTCGCCCGTTGTGCTGGGGAATATCGCGCAGTTGCTGGCGGGTGGATTACGCAAGCCTGTGATAGCGACGAATCACTACCTGCCCATCAATATGAGTCGCTCGCTCTCGAATGATCCGCTATTCGGCAAGCCATTCAGTAATATCACCTATTCGTACCTGGTGCAATTTTGTAATCGTTGTGAGTATGTGACTGCCCCTACGTCCACTGCGCTGAAACTGTTATATGACCATGGTTTGCGTGCCCCTGCCGGTGTTATCTCCAACGGGGTTGATTTGAAAAAGTTCTCGCCAGGAGAGAGAAGCGACCATATTCGTGAGAAATTTGGCCTGCCCCTGGATCGTCCGATTGCTCTCCATGTTAATCGTTTGAGCGAAGAGAAGCGCGTCGATGTGCTACTCGATGCTGCTGCGCAGATGACCGGCAACGGCTATATCGCCCTTGTGGGAGCCGGGCCTGCTGAAGCAGACTTGCGGGAGCAGGCCGAGCGGCTGAAACTCAGTGACCGTGTCGCGTTTCTGGGGTATGTTCGCGATGCCGATCTGCTGGCGCTGCGCCGTTCCGCGGAACTGTTTGTGATCCCTTCTGAAGCGGAATTGCAGAGCCTTGCGACGATGGAGGCGATGGCCTGTGGATTGCCTGTGATCGCGGCCAATTCCTACGCTTTGCCGGAACTTGCGCATCATGGTGAGAATGGCTATGTTTTCCAACCGGGGGACAGCAGCGAACTGGCGAGATATATGGATGAGCTACTGGCTGATGCTGTTTTGCGGGCGAAGATGAGCGAGAAGAGCCTGGAGATTATCGCCAAACATGATCGTATGGATGTCCTTGATCAGTGGGAGGCGCTCTATCGAC
The DNA here is from genome assembly GCA_041499255.1 of Ktedonobacteraceae bacterium. Classification (GTDB taxonomy): domain Bacteria; phylum Chloroflexota; class Ktedonobacteria; order Ktedonobacterales; family Ktedonobacteraceae; genus UBA11361. Next base: position 3,058 of record JBGQJX010000452.1, read on the forward strand.
GACTCTCCGATGAATTTATTGAGGCAAAACAGCGAAAATTACACATGCGCATGGCAAAAGGGCGTTCTGGATACAAACCTCCCGTATCTTCACGACGACCGCGCATTGTGCGCACAGGCGAACTGGTGCTTGATCCGAGGATAGTTGAGGAGGAGTAGGTTAGACACCCCAGAGCGGTGACGGATGCAAGCGAGCCGGCGTTTGATTTGTTTAGACGCCGGCTTGTTGTTTGCCTTCTTCTGTGCGTAATTTTGCGAGGTCATGGGCGATGGCGGCGACGATGCCGGACTCTGCTGTTTCGCGGGCGACACGGATGGCATTCTTGATAGCTTTAGCGTTTGAGCGGCCATGAGCGATGATGGCTGAGCCGTTGACGCCTAGAAGTGGGAAGCCACCGTATTCGGTATAGTCCAGGCGCTTGCTCATTTTACGCAAATCTGAACGTAAGATGGCGGCGGCAAGCTTATTGGGGGGCGTGCGGGTCATCTCGTCGCGAATCATGCCCATGAGCGCTTCGGATAGCCCCTCAGAGACTTTTAGTACGACGTTGCCAACGAAGCCATCGCAGACGACG
>JBGQJX010000453.1:0-3614 GCA_041499255.1 Ktedonobacteraceae bacterium
AGCTAAAAAGGCTCTTCCTACGGATTGCGCAATAAGATGTAAAAGAAGAGGAAAAATCGGCTTCTCAGGCACGTTCAATCCTCTGGCTTGCTTGCTGACCGGGGAGAAGCATTTCCCCTGAAAACGAAGATGAGATTCAGAAAGAGGGCCAGGACAGCAAACAGGTAGTAAATTGGGTCAAATCTGCACGAATTTTGAGGTGAAACTGTTGAGCGATAATAATAGTAGCCGGTACCGACAACTAGAATTGCCGATCCAAAAGGAGAGATTCAGCCGATGCAGGAAGGATGTAGTGACCTCTGCAAGCCACTATGCATGGTACAGAAGAAAAGTCCTGCTCAGCGCTTACCTTCCTGTTCTGTCTGTTTCTTCGCATCTCGACTCCATAGATTGTACGGGATGTGCGGAGACTAAGAGATCAACCCGGCTAGTCAATCGAGAGGTGTGATAGGTTTGACAGTACATCCAGACGACCATTCAAGCATCGAAAAGTGACAAAGCCTATCATTACCAGAAATGCCGATAGTGGTCCACGCTTAAGCAGCAGCGATCATTACGAAGGGCACTTGAACGCGAAGCATGGTCGCCGGTCCAGTGACAACGACCATTACCAATACTGTAGTACCAACAACTAAAGAGGCCATCAATCTGGACAAGCAGCCAGCTGAAGGCCTAGCATGACACTCATCAAATCAACAGTAGAGGTGTCATGTGAAAAAGGATACAGAAGTCAGGCTCTATATGCAAGAAAGAAAAAAAGGCATCACGCAACGAGTCGCAGCCGCTCGTGCTGGTATTGGTGAGCGCACCGCCCGTAAATATGAACGGGCTGTTGCTCTTCCTTCTCAACTCAAACGTTCCCATGACTGGCGGACGCGACCCAATCCTTTTGAGGAAGACTGGGAGTGGGTGGTCTCCCAATTGGAGCGTGATCCAGCCCTTCAAGGGTCAACGCTGTTCTCGCTCTTGTGCGAACGTCACCCGGAGCGCTATCAGCCAACACAAGTGCGAACCTTACAACGTCATATTGCTCATTGGCGCGCGTTGCATGGACCAGAACGCGAGGTCATATTTGAACAACAGCACATTCCCGGCGAACGTGCCCAATCCGATTTTACCCATATGGAGGATCTTGGGGTCACGATTGCCGGCGCACCATTTCCTCATATGCTCTATCATTTGGTGCTGACCTACTCCAACACCGAGGCAGCCAGTATTTGTTTCAGTGAAACCTTTGAGGCGCTCGCCGAAGGTCTGGAGAAAGCGCTCTGGCAAATCGGTGGTGTCCCACAACAACATCGCACCGATCATTTGAGTGCTGCCGTGCGTCGACTTGACAAGCAGGGAACGGAGGATTGGACCAAACGCTATCATGCACTCATGGCCCACTATGGCATGGTACCTACCTGGAACAATCTGCATATTGCTCACGAGAACGGGGATGTGGAGCAATCGCACTTTCGCTTCAAAGAAGCCGTGGACCAGGCTCTGCGGGTACGAGCCAGTCGCGATTTTCCCACCCGTTCCGCCTACGATCGCTTTGTGCAAGATCTCATCCGCAACCGTAATCTCAAGCGGAGCCAACGTTTTGCGACTGAGCAAGAAGCCTTGCGCCCCTTACCCACCACGCCACTTTCCCCCTGCCAGGAAGTGCGCGTGACCGTGAGCCGTTTCAGCACGATCCATATCAAAGGGAATGTCTATTCCGTGCCTTCCCGTTTGATTGACACGAGGGTGCTGGTGCGCGTGCGCGCGGAGACGCTGGAAGGGTATGTGGGCAGTGCCCTGGCTTTCACCTTACCTCGTCTGGTTGGCAAACAGCAGCATCGTATCGATTATCATCATGTGATCTGGGGGTTAGTGCGCAAGCCTGGGGCATTTGCCGCCTATCGCTATCGTGATGATCTTTTTCCCACCACGACCTTCCGACTCGCCTACGATCGACTGCTGGTGGCCCGTCCTGCGCGCGGAAATCACGAGTATGTACGCATCCTCCATCTGGCTGCGACGACCTGTGAAGCCGACGTGGAAACAGCGATGGTCTTGCTCTTGGAGACCAACGCCGTCCCTACCTTTGATGCCGTTCGTGATCTGGTGCATCCACCACGTTCTTCAGCAGCACTGGCCATTGCGGCTCCCAATCTCGATCTTTCCTCCTATGACCAACTCATTCCATCAAGGAGAACCTATGCCACTCAAACCTAACCCAATCAATCGACAAAGCGAACTGCGTACGCTCTTAACCCGCCTGAACCTGGCAGCAATGGCAGAGGTCTGTACTGACCTGGCGTTGCGAGCTAGCAAAGAAGGGCTTTCTCATGAAGCCTATCTCTTTGAGTTAGCCCGTTATGAAGAAGAACAGCGGACCCAACGACGCACGGCTCGGCTGTTGCGGGCGTCAGGACTGCCTGTGGAGAAGACCTTCCGCACCTTTTCACTTCAGCGGCTCTCCCCCACGCTGCAATTGCAGTTGGAGCGCCTCAAAAGCGCTTCCTTCCTAGAACAGGCCGTCAATGTGATTGCCATTGGCAAGCCTGGCGTCGGGAAAAGCCATGCCCTCTCCGCTGTGAGCTATGAGCTGATCTATGCAGGGTATCCGGTCCTCTGGACGCCAACCAGCACGCTGGTGCAGCGACTGCTGGCTGCTAAACGCGATCTGCGCCTCCCCCAGGAAATGGCGAAGTTGGAGAAGTTCGCGTGTGTGATCTTGGATGATATTGGCTATGTTCAGCATGACCGCAATGAGATGGAAGTGCTCTTCACCTTCCTGGCTGAACGCTATGAGCGCAAATCCGTCATGATTTCCACCAATCTGGTTTTCAGTGAATGGCAGCGCATCTTCAAAGATCCCATGACCACTATGGCAGCTATCGACCGCGTGGTCCATCACTCGGTGATTCTCGATATGATGAATGTGGACAGCTATCGCGCTGAGGCCGCCAACCTTCAGCACCTCTCACAAACAGAGCTGTTGGCAAAGCAAACTACGCCTGAAGTACCACCGACAATTAAACTTGCCGATGAAGAGTCATCGGCAAGTTTAATTGTCGCCGATAGTCCTATCTAATTGACTTCTAACACACAAATGGCGACCGCTTCACTCACCCGAATCCCAGTCTGTAAAAACAACTGCAGGAGCGCAAAATCGCGAGGATGTCCTCCAGCTGCAGCTAACAACTTCGTGTACTCATCAGGTCGTAAATACTGCTTTGGCTTGCGCTCCTTGCGAGGTCGATCAACCGTTGCTGCAGGAGAGTGCGGGATAATGCCCTCTTTCACCAGATGAGAAAAAAAGAGTTGTAAGGAGACCAGCTTTCTAGAACGAGTGGTGCCAGTTCGACCGTTGTTCGCCAGATATCTGAGATATTCGTTGACATGGCTTCGTTTGACGTGCTGTGCTTTTGTGATCGCAGCATCATGCTCAGTCAGCCAGGCGAGAAATTGCTGGATATCTGTGCGATAAGCCTGAATCGTCAAAGGGCTTTTATCCAGTTCGCGGATATACTGGTCCAATGAAGATGCTAATGTTGTGTACGGCGTTGGTGTAGTCATGCTGTAACTATGCCGATTTTTTGTTTCAATGTCAATTGAGCTTTTCATGAAAAACTGGTTCC
>JBGQJX010000454.1:0-3608 GCA_041499255.1 Ktedonobacteraceae bacterium
ACGAGCGGCGCTTGACTCCTTCCCAAAGGAGAAACCGCCGCTCCCGCGTGAGGCTGCGAGGCACGCGTTTGGCGATTTAACAGCACGTGAACGCGAAGTAGCAACATTGGTTGCGCAGGGCAAGACGAGCCGGGAGATCGCTGATCTGCTGGTGGTCAGCGAACGAACCGCCGAAGTGCATGTGAGCAATATTCTGGGAAAGCTGGGCTTTACCTCGCGCGCACAGATTGCGGTGTGGGCGGTTGAAAAAGGGCTGACGAAACGCTAATGCGCTACGTACCTCCTCAGAGTATCTCCCCAGACATCTACGTACCATCAGCCTCTCAATCTAGTTACTTTCCTCGATGGCAAGGCTTTGCTTTTCGACTACACTCTTCTTCAGAGGCGATGACAATCATGTCAAATGACCGTATCGTCTCGTAGGCCGTGGCCCCAAATTCGGGGGGCGCAACGCCATATTCATCGAAAAAGAGAGGAACCAATATGCCCATTGTACAGATCGAACACCCCGTCCCCAACTTCGATGCCTGGAAGAAGGCATTCGACAGCGACCCTGTTAGCAGAGAGCGTTCGGGAGTGCGCCGCTACCAGGTCTTACGACCAATCGACAATCCAAACTACGCCATGGTCGACCTCGAGTTCGACAACTCAAGCAAAGCGGAGGTCTTTCTCGCCGCGATGCGCGAGGTGTGGCGTCGCGTCGAGGGAACGATCATGGAGAGCCCACGAGTGCGGATCGTTGAGGTGGTGGAGAGCAAGGAGTACTAACTCCAGTGATCCTTTAGAGGGGTCCGCAGACGGATCACGTCTGTGACTTATTCGGCTCCAGTGCTCAATCGACAAGGTGACCATTCCAGAACAGGGGTAACCTCAACTATCGAGGAACACAGAAGTTTGCCCCTGGGTTGGAATGGTCTCCTATTTGTTTGCAATCGGTTTTAGTCTCCTTTGCATGGTATAGGGAAGTATTATGGACTATTGAATCTCGTCGGGTATTGATCCAAAGGTCACAATTTGGATTGGCCTCACCCTGTATAACACCCGCACTTCCCCTTGTGGATCGCGCAAAGGATAGGGGGTGACGCCAAGATACTTCATGGAGAGCGCATCAATGCTTTCGGTAGCGAGATGACCATGCTGTGGGTCATCCTCTTCAATGATGTGCTCCACGGTTCCGTAAATCGTGATCCAATGGTAGGGATTTTCCGGGTTCATAAGCATCAATGTCACAGAAGTTCTTGCCCGTATATTCCGGTCTTTGAGTCGCCCCCTTACCGAGTTCAAGTAGATGTACGTGTCGTCGTGGCTGCACCAATTTGGAGTGAGCTGTGGAAGACCATCAGCACTGATCGTGGCGACAGAAGCCGTTACCGGTTTTTCGAGCAGAGCCAGATAAAACGGATGGAGATCGATGAGGCTGCTCGCTGCGGTGCGCGTGCCGATAGTAAAAGATTTCTCGTTGCCTGGCAGGATTACATCATCAATGTGTAAAGACATACTCGTTGTTACTCCTTCTTACTTGTCAAAGGTTTTCGATAGCACTTATTTGTGGCCTGGATGCTCCAGGCCGGATTAATTTGTTAAGGCAAGGTTCAATTCGTCTGAATGGTGCTTGACCGTTTGAACAGTCACATCATGTCACCCTGAGCGAAGCGAAGGGTCTGTCGCGATCGGCAGCGAGATGCTTCGCTGCGCTCAGCATGACAGGGCTGGACCTTTCTGTTGAGTAGGAACTGTCAAGTTCATTTGAACCTTGCCTAAAAGTCATTATAATCTCTTGAGCCATATCCAGGTTTGTTACGCTCTTGCGGATGTGTTAATAGTTCTGAATTGAAGGACAGGTATTCCATCGCCTCATTTATGCGTGTAACCGCACAGGGTGAACTACGCACCCTCTATCCCTTTGCCCGAAAGCATCAGGGACTACTTTTCGCACGATATTGTATGACCCATTGACATCAGCGTTGATGTGCTGGCCTGTAGACGCTCGAAACAAGCCACGCTTGACCCGTTTACCAGCATAGACCTCATGCTTCCCTATGGGCTCATTGTCCAGGAAGCTACACTTGCTGGTATAGCTTTCCTCAGTCACCATCACGGCTATTCCCACGAGTTTTGCTTTGTAGGTCAGCATGTTGATGAACCTCGCATGAGGAATGCACACGAATTGCTGATTGTTGCGCTTGCCAATGTTGACCTCTTGCTTCCAGTTCGGATTTTTGCCAATGACGAGTGTGCCTATTCCTTCAGAAACAAGCAGATCGATGATGCGTCGGCTTGCTGTATGCAGATAGTGGTCTATCCGACGAGTGCGTTTGTTCGTGATGCGCTCCATGCGAGCCGTGAAGCGGGTATCTTTGAGGATGCTCTGGAGGTCTGCCTTGCGCTTGTTGTAGAACTGGTTGATCGACTTCACTGGACGCCCGTTCACAATCCTGGGGAGAAATCCCGCTTTGTTTGAAGTTAGCGTAGCCAGGTTGTTGATGCCAATATCTACACCTGCATACAAGGATGGGTCTACGTCTGCTTGGGTTTCCGTTTGCTCGTAGATAACTTCTACCACGTAGTAGCCTTGCCTGGGAATGATGCGAACTTGATCGACGTTCTGTTGCTTGGTTTCAATGACGATGGACAGGCCAGAAGGAAGAACTCTGCCACGCGCTAAGGCAGGTTTGCTCAGAGCCTGTAGCGTGTAGATGAGGATGTTACGGCCCTGCTGCTTGTCCTTGTACTTGGGCAACTTCGGACGGCCTAAGAACTGGGATGGGTCTGCTTTCCATGCCTTGATTGCGGCAAAGAAGGACACCCAATTCTTATGCAGCAGACGAAGTACCTGCTGAGACACCTTGCGTGGCAACGCTTTGTAGGCGTCATGGCTCTTCATGCGAGCGTGCATCTCTTCATAGCAGAGATAGACACCCTCATGAATGAACGCTTGCCGGATGACGTAGTTTGTCGCATTGTACAGGTTCTTGGAAGCAAACGCCGCTTGATCGATAGCCTGATAGCGTGCATCAGTCCGCTTGATGACATGTTGCTCAACTAACTGCATGCTCAGCCTCCAATTCCTGGACAATCTTCTCCGTCTTGCGTTTGGCCCGTCGTTGTCCGTAGAGCCTGGCACAAAACGAGTAGATGATGCTCGTGAGATCAGCCAGCAAGTCTTCCGTGCTGTTCTCAGCCTGATTAACGACTTCAATCTTACGTCCCTGAACCTGCAAGAGCGTTTCAATGTAGCGAAAGCCGAAACGAGCTCCACGGTCTTTATGCTCAACGACAATCACGCCGATGCGCTGATCTGCCAGAAGAGCCAGGAACTTAGGCCGTGCATCATTGATGCCTGAACCCACTTCCTTGACCACCTTTCCCACTTGATAGCCGCGTGCTGCACAATAGGTCACAAGCCGCTCTGCCTGACTATCCAGATGATCTGTATTCTCAGCAGAAGACACGCGGGTGTAGATCGCTACTTTCAAGGGCAACGTCTGAAGAGGTTCATCCTCCGTAATGAGAATGGTTCCCGTGTCCATCTGCTTGCCCTGGATTTTGCCAGCCTTAAACCAACGCCAGGCTGTCTTATAGCTGATGCCCATCTTGTGGGCGTAGTC
>JBGQJX010000455.1:0-3601 GCA_041499255.1 Ktedonobacteraceae bacterium
CACGACTACGAAAACATCATATTCTGCCAGGAAAAAACCCTCGGCCTCAAAGCCATCATCGTCATCCACGACACCACCTTAGGCCCCGCCGCCGGTGGCATCCGCATGTGGCCCTATGAAAGCGAAGCAGACGCCGTCAAAGACGCCGTAAGACTCGCTCGCGGCATGACCTACAAGAACGCCGCCGCGAATTTACCATTTGGCGGAGGCAAATGCGTCATCATCGGCGATCCCAAAAAAGACAAAAATGAGGGCATGTTACGGGCATTAGGCCGCTTTATCCACCGTCTCGGAGGACTCTTCCTCACTGGCATAGACGTAGGCACAACCCTGCAAGATATGGAGTTGATGCGCATGGAAACCCCTTACGTCGTCACCGTATCGGAATCCTTAGGCGGTCCCGGCAATAGTGCCGTTGCTACTGCCTTTGGCATCTTCCAGGGCATACGCGCCTGCCTCAAAGAAGTCTACGGCTCCCCTTTACCCCATGGCCACACCATAGTCGTCCAGGGCGTCGGAGCAGTAGGCAAAGAACTCGTCAAATACCTGGTTGAGGCCGGTGCCATTGTCACTATCGCGGACATTGACCAGGAAAAAGTCAACGCCCTCGTCTCTGAGTACAAGGTGAACGTCGTCTCCCCCGATCAGATTCATACGCTCAACGTCGATGTATTCAGCCCGTGCGCCATGGGCGCGGTGCTCAATGAGCAGACCATACCAGCCTTAAACTGTAAAATCGTCTGCGGCTCAGCCAACAATCAACTGGCCGAGGACCACGACGGAGACCTCATCGCACAACGCGGCATCTTATACGCCCCCGACTATATCGTCAGCGCCGGTGGCGTAATCACAGGCCTGGACAGCATTCAGCCCGGCGGCTTCAACCGCCAGCGCGCCATGGATACAGTCTCCCATATCTACAGAACCATGGGCAACGTCATCGCCATCTCCAAGGAGCAACACATCCCAACCTATCGCGCCGCCGACGTCCTCGCCGAGCAGCGCATCGCCACGATTCGCCAGGTCAAAAGCCTGACGACAATGTAAGGCCTTGATGAGTTCTTTATACAGTAATCATTAGCACATTCCTGTGTGCTACATGCATCACTTCTTCTTTTGGAAGCAGTACTTAGCCCCATCGATGACTTTGTAGCACATGCTTCTTGAATCTATGAGAGAAGCGTGTCTTGTACCCACAGGTGCATTGGAATGGGTGGGTAATACGATGTGTCACCCACCACAAAAACAAGAACGTGCATACTGTTGTGATTGCCAGGTACAGGTAGATGATTATTAGCATCTTTCTCTTTACACTCGAATGCCATAACTTTAATATACAAACTTCAATTTATTCTAAATATATCGACGTTATTAGTGCGGAAAAATAAAAACTCTTTTGCGGTGACATTCCAGCTTTTGTATCGATGCTTTCCTCACAAACGTACAACCACATTCCAACTCAAAAGGCCAAATATTAAAACATGCTGGTATAATAGATATCATTAAGCTTCACCACCATACCAACAAACAGAAAGACCGTTATGTCAAGTTCCTTAGCAATACCCGAAACCTCCCGCAAACAACCAGGTCTGGGAGCGCTGTTCACCCTTTTTCTCGCGCCAGCTTTTATTTTCGCGAATATGTACACTACCCAGGCCATTCTCCCCGTGCTCAGCTTCGCTTTCCACATCAGCGCGCCTACCGCTGGACTCACCGTTTCAATGATCGTACTGGCCGTGGCCTTTGGATCGCCCATCTACGGCCCCCTCTCTGACCGCGTCGGACGCAAAAAAGTAATGGTAGGAGCCAGTTTCCTGGTCATCATCCCCACGCTCCTCTGTGGCCTTGCGCCCAGTTTTGCAGTATTAGTAATCCTCCGCACAATTCAGGGACTGCTCATGCCAGGCCTGACCAGTGTGGCCATACCATATGTCAACGAAGAATTTGAAGGCAAACGACGCGGCCTTGCCATGGGCATCTACGTCTGTGGTCTGACACTAGGCGGCCTGTTTGCCCGTGTCGGCAGCGCGGCACTAGCAGGCTTCTTCGATTGGCGCATCGCTATGGAGGCCTTTGCCCTGCCCACGCTTATCGCGGCAATATTCATGTGGAAGTTCTTACCCGAGACCAGGAAAAATACCTTGACGAGCACAACAACCCAACCCGGCTCATTCTTGCGCCAGTCTGTACGCGACATGGCACTACACTTACGCAACCGGCGACTCGTAGGAGCTTTCATCATTGGCTTCACGCTTTTTTTCGGCTTCATCGGCACCTTCACCTACCTCCCCTACTACCTCACCGGCCCAACGTTCAAACTCCCCACCATAGCGCTCAGCCTTGTCTACTTGCTCTGGCTAACCGGCATATTCTCTCCCCTGGCCGGCAGCATCGCCGGACGCATCGGCTCAAGACGCGCCATCGCCTTCAGTATGGGACTGGCAGCCACCGGCCTCATCATCACCCTCATCCCAATCTTACCCGTCGTCATATTTGGCCTCAGTCTCCTGACAGTGGGCATGTTCTCAACAGTTCCCGCCGTCAACCTCTACCTTGGCGAACAGGCCGCGACAGCCAAAGGAACCGCGGCTTCCATGTACCTCTCGCTCTACTACTTCGGTGGTAGCTTCGGCGCGATCCTACCCGGCTTCGCCCTCCTCTGGGCCGGCTGGCCAGGCGTCTCCCTGCTCTGCCTGGGCATGGTACTCATCGCCCTGACATCCGACGCCCTATTGTGCCGCTAGACGCATAATGCATCCAGCCAGCCGTAGGGGCCGATTTATCGGCCTCCGTGCTCTTATCGATATCCGGATTATTTTGTGAAATCTCATTATCGGCCCTCGCTGGCCAGATGAATAACTCAATAAGCATAAATGTGTGCCTACTGTGACCTTGCCTGTGGCCTTTGTTTTGTGATAGAAGCGTGAGGCGGATGCAGCACACTAGAGAGTGTGAGCATCTCACACACCTATTTCATCGCATCTTCACGGAAAGGAGTGTGAGCGATGAATCAATTCAAGAAAAATGTAAAAAGCCTTCTGACGTTTCGCTGGCAGCCTGGGCAGGATACCCTCGTTGCTTTCATAACCGCTTTGCTGATGATCCCGGTGTACTTCGTGGGAACTCATGTCCTGAATGTAGCGGTGACCACCATTGTCTTCATTTTGCTGGGGAATGTGCTGCTCAACGTGCTCTTCCCCGTGTTTTATATCCTGCGTGTGCGTGGTGAGGGACTTGCTGATGTAGGTATCACCCTCAGAAAATGGTGGATTGCCGCGCTAATTTCCATCGCCATCAGTGCCGTCTCCTGGCTGGGACTGCAGCGCATTTTCGCACAGACCCCAGGCGTTGACCCGGTGCCGCAAATCCTCTATCACGGGCTTATTCTGTGGGAGCCGTTCTTTGTGTACGGTTGGCTGCAACTGCGTTTCGAACGAGCCTTCGGCATCCTACCGGGAATACTCCTGGCCGGCGTGGCTATGGGAGCATATCACATCGGCACATTTCCACTTTCCGGCGTACTCACGATGGCGCTGTTCGGTCTCTCATTTGCCGCCGTGTTCCGCGTAACCCGCAACCTTCTGAGTATGTGGCCGCTGAC
>JBGQJX010000456.1:0-3600 GCA_041499255.1 Ktedonobacteraceae bacterium
GATACCAGCCTTGAACATGTCCACGTACTCGCTCGTCATCGCGTCGAAGCCATAACCATGTGCACCTGCGCGCACAGCGGCAACTGTAACGGCGCCATCGCGGCCCGCATTGATAGCAATCTGGCGCAGCGGCTCTTCAAGCGCGCGGCGCAAAATGTTGACGCCTGTCTGCTCATCGCCAGCGTTAACATGTACTTTGTCAAGCACAGGAATAGCGGCGATCAATACAGAGCCACCTCCGGACACGATACCTTCTTCGATTGCGGCACGGGTAGCGGAAAGAGCATCCTCAACACGGTGCTTCTTCTCTTTCAGCTCTACCTCGGTGGCAGCACCGACTTTAATCACGCCAACGCCACCGGCCAGCTTTGCCAGCCGTTCTTGCAGCTTCTCGCGGTCATAGTCGCTGGTTGTCTCATCAATTAATGCGCGGATCTGGCGCACGCGAGCCTGGATCTGCTCATTGCTACCTGCGCCTTCGACAATGGTGGTGGTGTCTTTGTTCGCCGTCACCGTACGCGCGCGACCCAGGTCACGCAGAGTGGTATTCTCAAGTTTAAGGCCAGTCTTCTCAGTGATGACTTTACCACCGGTGAGAATAGCGATATCCTCGAGCATAGCCTCGCGGCGGTCACCAAAGCCAGGTGCCTTTACTGCCAGCACATTAAATGCACCGCGCATTTTATTCACGACCAGTGTCGCCAGCGCCTCGCCGTCGACATCCTCGGCGATAACCACCATGTCTTTGTTGCCAGACTGCAAGACACGCTCCAAAAGGGGCAGGATGTCCGCAATAGCACTGATCTTTTTATCGGTAATCAGCATATAAGGATTCGACAGTTCGGCAATGGTGTGCTCATTGTTGGTCGTCATGTAGGCAGAGATGAAGCCGCGATCAAACTGCATACCCTCGGTATACTCTTTTTCCATTGCCAGGCCGCGGCCCTCTTCAACGGTGATGACGCCGTCTTTGCCAACCTTGTCCATCACATCGGCGATCAGCTCGCCAATTTCCGCGTCATCCGCGGAGATCGATGCCACCTGTGCGATCTCTTCGCGTGTCTCCACAGGCTTGCTCATCGACTTGATTTCCTCGATGACGGCCTCGACACCCTTCTCAAGTCCACGACGCAGGATCATCGGGTTTGCGCCCGCGGCGAGATTCTTGAGGCCCTCGGTAACGATGGCCTGTGCCAGCACAGTTGCGGTAGTAGTACCGTCACCGGCCACGTCGTTGGTTTTAATCGCAACTTCTTTTAACAACTGCGCGCCCATGTTTTCAAATGGGTCGGGCAGGTCGATATCGCGCGCTATGGTTACACCATCATTGGTAATAGTTGGCGCGCCAAACTTTTTGTCCAGCACAACATTGCGACCTTTTGGCCCAAGTGTGACTTTGACAGCTCCTGCCAGCGCGTCGATGCCCCTTTTCAGGGAATGGCGCGCCTCTTCATCAAATTGTAGTCTCTTTGCCACGAAACATACTCCTAAAACATCAAATGTAAGGTACAGTCGTATTGGGTGATTTGATTACTCCACAATACCCATAATGTCGCTTTCGCGCAGGATCAAATACTCTTCGCCATCCATCTTGACTTCGGAGCCAGCATATTTTGCGAACAACACCTTCTGCCCCACCTTTACCTCAAGGGTTGTGCGCTTGCCATTGTCCAGAACCTTGCCAGGACCAACCGCTATAATCTCGCCTTCCTGAGGCTTCTCTTTCGCGGTATCTGGTAGCACAATGCCGCTCTTTGTGACAGTTTCACGCGCCAATGCTTTGACTACCACACGGTCACCCAGCGGCTGAATTTTTAGGCTCACTGTTGACATACCATTTTCTCCCTGATTTTTCTCTAGTGAATTTCAGACGAGCTATAACCCGTCCATCCAAAATTTAGCACTCTTGATACGAGAGTGCGAACCTTCCATATAATACACCATTAGAGGCCCCACTGCAAGAGTAATTAATTATTGGGGAAAAAGCATATCTACCATCTCACGCAACAAATGTACCATCCCCTCAACCTCCTGTACCACCACATCAGCGTGATCTAACATCGCAGGCAACGAATCCGCGTGCTGCACTACAACCGACACTCCCGCCAGCACCTTCTTCTCTTCCCGCAGTCGCTCTACCTCCAGCACCGCTTCAAGGTCGGTGAGATCATCGCCGGCAAACACTATCCCCTGCGCCTGAAAATGCTCCGCAAAGCGCCGCAGCGCCTTCCCCTTATCCACTGCCAACGGTGCCAGCACTTCTACCATCATTCTCCCCTCCCTCAGTCGCATATTCAGCTTCCGCGCTGGTTCCTCCAGAATCGCCAGAATGTCCCGCCGTGACCGTTCGGGCTCGGTCGATTGCCGGTAATGCAGCGTTCCTCCAACGCGTTTGCGCTGCACATAGGCCCCCGGTAGATTGGGCAACGCCTTCTCCACCAGGTCGAGCAGGTAGGTGCCAGGCTCGATTATACAGAGGAACAAAAAGATCACAATCATCGTCAATATATTATACCGATCATACCGTTTGTTCCACTCCTACTCAGGCGCTTTTTACACTCCTCAAGCAGATCGAAGCAGCATAATACGACGATATGATTTATTATTCCACACGTTGACAACCTTATGCACTTATCCCTATACTGTAACAAAAGCCCACAACATCACTATAGAGGTGCCATTACTACCAATTTAGTCCGATTAGAAATGAGGACAGCAATTTCATCATGCACGACATTTTTCCTGCCACAGCCGCGCGTCTTACACAATGGGAGAAACAGCCAGAAGTTCTTGGCGTTCTTCTCGTTGGTTCCAAGAGCCGTGGCAACGACGACGAACTCTCAGACGATGACCTGGAAGTGCTTTTAAGCGATGAAGCCTTCGCACAACTCCAGCCAAAAGATTGTGGTGAATTTCTGTTTGAAGGTGAGAAGGGGCGCTCCAGGATCATCTACGATACACAATACACTTCATTCACCGACCTGAAACGCAAGCACTCTTCACCACACGACCTGGACCGCTGGCCCTACGAGCGCGCCCGCGTTCTTTTTGATCGCGACGGCACCGTGGCTCCAACCGTTGCCTCTGTGGGAAGCATGGACGCCGATTTTCGCCACACACGCCTGCTCTACTCAACCATTAACACTTTGGTAGCGACCGGGAGGGCAGCTAAGACCTTCCGTCGTGGCTTTGATGCCTCGGGACGTTTAATCGTTGCTCGTGGCGCCAAATCCCTCGCCCGCATCATGTTTGCCCTGGAGTGGCGCTGGGTACCCCTCGACCACTGGCTAGAAAAAGAGTTACAGAGCTTGAAAGACGCAGCCAGGGTTGGCCCCCTTTTAGTTGAGTCGCTCAAGAGTAGCAACCCCGCCCTGTTGCAAGAGGCGCTTGATAAACTTGAAGATCAACTGGCCTTCGAGGGCGTGCCGCGTCCTACCGAAAGGCACGATCTTTTCTACGATCTGATCCACCCGGCGCGTGCAGAAGATGCTGCCATCCACGGCAATTTTTAAGCTCATCATTTCTTGGTTCTCCATCCTTTAGGGTGAAAGTGGGTGACAACTGAGCAAAGAGCTTGTCCTTCGGTAGACTTGGTAAGAA
>JBGQJX010000457.1:0-3598 GCA_041499255.1 Ktedonobacteraceae bacterium
AGGGAGAGAAATGCCAAATGGAGAGTACCGCCTGCGGGCGGGCGGCGTTTCACCCCCATGTCTGAAGCCAGGGGCACTCACGCCGCTTTTTTGGTAGGGCGCAATAATGAGGTTTCACAAAATAATCCGGAGAGCGATACATGCACGGAGGGCCGATAAATCGGCCCCTACATCCATTTTCTTGATCATTCTCGTCATTTGAAATGTATCGTGCTCAATGGGTAGCTTGCAGCACGACCAGAGGCATCAATGCGTACCTCAGATCACGTTTTTGCTGTATTTGAAACCCCACTTCGGCAACAGTACGAGCGGTATCGCGGTTCCAGTGACAATTGCCTGAGACACGCTTCGTTATCGGCGTCATCATATCCTGCAGGCGTGCAACAATGGCCCCCTGAGAGCGCACATGTTCCACCATATAGAGTAAGCCTCCCGGTTTAAGTACGCGCATAATTTCGCGCAATCCTCGCTGCGGGTCAGAAACAGAACAAAACACGAGCGTTGCCACGACACTATCAAATGTATTATCGGCAAAGGGCAGGTCTTCCGCCGCGGCCTGCGTGAGATTGATAGGAACGCGCGCTGTGCCCTGGCGCTGGCGCGCGTAACGCAACATGCTTGTATCGGGTTCAGTCGCTTCCAGTCGTTCGACTTTCTCTGGATCGTAATAAGAGAAATTTCGCCCGTTGCCCGCGCCCACCTCCAAAACCACGCCACGCGCCTGCCCAGCCGTCTCTTTACGCAAGGAAACCACAAAGCTGCTCTCGGAGGAGCCGCGAGAACCCAGTTCATATACCCTGGCAAAGAATGAATGATTTGTATTATGCGTTTGCTCGTTAATAGACATTATTTAATCCCTTTGAGCTACCCTTCAATTTGGCCTGATTATACAACACAATGGTTGCCTTCATAAACGCACTAGCTTATACTGCACATAACGGCCTCAAGCCAAAATTTTTAAATCTGGAGACATCAAAAGAGGGGATCTGCATAGTATGTCACGCATACCACCTGTTGAGAACTTCGCGCCCTCCTTACAGGGAGAGCCAGGGACGACAGCCATGTCAACCCTTTTTCGCGTTATGGCACATCGTCCAGAACTGGCACAACACAGCATGCAGTTGCTAGAAACAACAATGAGAACAGGGACAGTTGACCCTAAGCTCAAAGAATTACTGGCGATACGCGTTTCACAGGTCAATCATTGTTTTTACTGAATGGCCGCGCATACTGCCTTGGCAAGGCAGCTAGGGGTGAGCGAGGCGTTGTTGGACGCCCTGTATCGTATCGATGAGCAACGTCATCTCTTCACCGGGAGTGAACTGGTGGCGCTGCGCTTTGCTGAGATCATGACCACCGGGGCTCGTGAGGTGGACGAGACACTCTGGGATGAACTCCAGCTACACTTTGATGACGGTGAGATCATCGAGCTTGCCGCCGTTATTGGGTTGTTCAATTTCTTCAATCGTTTTGCGGACGCGCTGCAAATTCTGCCGTCGCAGGATAGCAGGATAAAGGAATAACTGTCTATGGCTCAAGAGGAAGAAAAATTTGCCGCTTTGATCAAGGATTTACACGAGTTGGCGGCTTATTTACATAGCCGGGGCGACAGGACCCTGAAACTGTCCCAGCAGTTTGCGGAAAACGCGCGCAGGGACACATCGAATAAAGAGTATGATCTGCGCCAGGCTACCATGTTGGATTATCAACATCATACGTGGCATGAGATTGGGAACATGGTGGAAAAACTTATTAAACAACATGAAAAGTAGGGATGCATAAGCTGCGCATCCCTACTTTTCATGTTGTTTGCCGTTCGCATTGAATAGCTTACAGGTCGCCAGATTTTGCCTTGGAATAACGCTCGGTTAAATCATCTTTGGTGCGAGAATAAATCTCGCGGCCTTGCTCCATTGCCTCGTTGGCGCGGGCACGCAAATCATCGGGTAGTTTACCTGTGCGGTCGCGCAGCATGATACCCTGTTCGCCCAATTGAGCGCGAGTAGCCTCACCCGACTGAGGCGCAAGCAACAAACCTACGGCAACGCCTAAAGCGAATCCTGCAAGAAGTCCCCACAAAAACTTCATAGTCCTATACCATCCTTTCCCTATGTTGAAAACCCCTAGTTGCTACCAGGTCTAACTGCTACTGGATAATCTTTTCGGGGAGACAACCCCCCAATGCGAATAGCCAGTTAGCTAACAGGTTCTGTCAGCACGTGCTGCACTAAGGTCAGCAGGTTCTCCAGCTCAAAAGGCTTTTGTACCACGTACACACCTCGATAGTGCCGGGGATCACCTGTCACAAGCCTGCTTACCTCTTCAGCCTCAAGTACCGCTGCTGTATACACGATGACGGGGATATCTTCGGTGACAGCGTCAGCTTTCAGTTGCTTCAAAATATCCTGTCCCGAAATCACGCCCAGTTTCAAATCAAGGATCAGCAAATCAGGCAACTGGCTTTTGACACGGGTAAACGCATCTCTACCGTCTTGCAAAATAGAGACCTGATACTGCTCATCTTCCAGGACGCGACGCATCAAATGGAGCAGTTCATTTTTATCATCAACAACAAGTATTCGTTTCGTCACTTAAAATCGGCGTACCCATCCGCCCTACCGGGCAAGGAGAAAAAACGCCCCCTCCTGTCATCACTATTCCAGCGTTTGATTTGAATACCAGAAGTAGTGTATCACGTTAAACAACAACAAACAAGGTCAAATCACCCCACCGCCCCAAAATCTCTCTTGACAAACTATGATAAACTAGGTTCAGGCTCATGTTGCTCAGTGGTGGCGTGAGTAGCTTGACCGCGTAGCTCAGGGGTAGAGCAATCGCCTTTTAAGCGATTGGCCGTGGGTTCGAATCCCACCGCGGTCATTTCTATTTCCTGTTCCCCAACCTTTTCACCCCTTGATCACCAGTCTTTTTTCAATGCACATCAGAATTTGCCTGAACTATTGTAGTGAACTCTATTGAGTCGTACAATAGGTTCAAGGTTAAATAAAATGACAATAGTATGTAAGAGGATCGAACTCCTATGGTCATTAAAGCTCGCATTAAGCGCAATGCTTATTTCGATTCAATCACCTTGATGAAAATCGCACGCACCCTTACAGGTATGGATGGAGTCGAAGACGCTGCCGCCATCATGGCGACAGAGGCTAACTTGCAACTTTTGAAAGAGGCTGGCTTGACGCCATTTGAAGGCAGCGCTGGCGCGGCGGATGTTCTGTTCGTCGTGCGGGCTAGCGGTGAGGGCAGCGCTGAAGCTGCATTACAGTCTGCCGAAGAACAACTTGCGCAACGCCCTGTAACCACCTTCGACGGCGGAGCTAACAGTGGCCAGAAACAACCTCGTTCGCTGGAGCAGGCGCTGCAAATCCATCCAGACGCCAGCCTGGCAGTTATTTCTGTACCTGGCCCCTACGCGGCACTCGAGGCAGACCGTGCATTGCGTGCCGGTCTACATGTCTTCCTCTTCAGCGATAATGTGCCTCTTGAAGATGAAATTGCCTTGAAACGTTTAGCACAGGAGCGCGGTTTACTGCTGATGGGACCTGATTGTGGTACAGCCATGCTGAATGGCGTCGGCCTG
>JBGQJX010000458.1:0-3595 GCA_041499255.1 Ktedonobacteraceae bacterium
CGCTAATTTGGGGAAATAGCGAGCGTCATCGAAAACAGGACCCTCGCCAAACTCCTTGCAATCAAATAGCATAAGACGCATAATGAATAAAGAAAAACATACTCAACGCGGAGGTGTAGCAAATAAAATGCATGGAAAAATGAAGGCGGCCCTCAAAGCCGAGGCGGCGCCTGGAGCAAAGTTCGCTCTGGTTGACATCCCTAAATTTGGCTTGCGTGATGTACTTGTACAGGTGAAAGCAGCCTCCATCTGTGGTACAGACATGCACATCTACGAGTGGGACGCCTGGGCGCAGAGCCGCATGACCGTCCCCCGTATCTTTGGCCATGAATTCGCCGGCGAAGTCGTCGCCGTCGGTAGCGAAGTCACATCCCTTGTCCCCGGCGACTTCGTCGCCGCCGAAACCCATATCACCTGTGGTCTATGCTACCAGTGCCGTACCGGCCAGGCCCACGTTTGCCGTAACGTACAGATACTCGGTGTCGATCGCGACGGCGCGTTCGCGGAATACATCGCCATCCCTGAAAACGTCGCCTGGAAGACTGGCAAAGAAATCGAACATACCGTTGCCTCTATTCAGGAACCCTTTGGCAATGCCGTACATGCCACCTTCGCTGGCGAAATCACCAACAAAACCGTTGCCGTCTTCGGTTGCGGTCCCATCGGTCTCTGGGCTGTAGGCCTCTGTCGCATCTCTGGCTCCAGTACCATCTTTGCCATCGAACCCAACGACCAGCGCCTCCACATCGCCACGACCATGGGCGCAAACTATGTCCTCAACCCTCGTGAAGTCGATCCTGTGCGGCAGGTACTCGATGTCACCGATGGCCTCGGTGTCGATGTCGTCCTGGAAATGTCGGGCAACGCGCAGGCCATACGCCAGAGCTTCAAGGTACTGCGCAACGGCGGCCGGGTCTCGCTCCTTGGGATACCCTCGCGCACGGTCGAACTTGACCTGGCGAACGACATCATCTTCAAAGGCGCGACCGTCTTCGGCATCTCTGGCCGTCGCATCTTCGATACCTGGTATCGCACCCGTCGCATACTCGAGGCAGGCCAGCTCGACCTCAAAGCCGTAATCACTCATACTCTCCCCTTCGACCATCTTCATGAAGCCATGGAAATCATGAAAACCGGCGATTGTGGAAAAATAGTCATGACCATGTAGGGGCATCCCTTGGGGTGCCCGCGTACTATGACCCCCTATTCCATGGAAAGGCAGACAATATGGACAAACTACAACAATTCGTTGCAGGCGAACTTGACACCTTGCGCCAAAAAGGCACCTTTTATCGCCCGCGTGTGCTGGAAACCGAACAAAAAGCCACCGTCATCATCGACGGCCACGAAGTCATCACACTCTCTTCCAACAACTACCTTGGATTAACCGTCCATCCCAGGCTTCGTGAGGCCGCCATCGAAGCCATTAATACATATGGCGTTGGTTCAGGCTCCGTGCGGACCATTGCTGGCACCATGTCCCTCCACGTGGAACTGGAAGAGAAACTGGCCCGTTTCAAACATACCGAAGCTTCGCTCACCTTCCAATCCGGCTATACCACCAACCTCGGCGTCATCTCTGCCCTCATGCTCCCCGAAGACATCATTGTCAGCGACGAACTCAATCACGCCAGTATCATCGACGGCATACGCCTCAACAGAACGCCCCGCAAGGTCTACCCACATAAAGACATGGCCGGGCTGCGCCGCGTGCTGGAAGAATCCAGACGCGCCAGTAAAGTCATGGTCGTCACTGACGGCGTCTTCAGCATGGATGGTGACATCGCTCCACTCCCCGAGATCGTCGCCCTCGCCGAAGAATTCGGTGCTTTCGTCATGGTCGACGATGCTCACTCCAGTGGCGTCCTGGGCAAAAATGGACGCGGCTCCGTCAGCCATTTTGGCCTTGATGGGCGCGTGGCCTTGCAGGTTGGTACCCTCTCCAAGGGAATCGGAGCGCTGGGTGGCTATGTCGCCTGTAGCCAGGATGTCAAAGACCTGCTCATGATGCGTGCTCGTCCCGTGTTATTCAGCACTTCCCACCCGCCCTCTGTCGTCGCCACCTGCATTGCCGCTATAGACCTCCTCGAAAGCGACACTAGCCTGGTTGAACGACTTTGGGAGAATACCCACTACTTCAAACGCGGCCTGGAACAACTCGGTTTTAACACCGGCCACAGCGAAACGCCAATCACTCCTGTCATTGTCGGCGATGCTGCCCTCGCCATGAAGTTCAGTACGCGTCTCTTTGAAGAAGGTGTTTTTGCCCAGGGTATCGTCTTCCCCACCGTCCCAGTCGACAAATGCCGCGTGCGTACCATCGTCACCTCTCTGCACACCCACGAAGAACTCACCAGAGCCCTGGACATCTTCCAGAAAGTAGGCAAAGAACTCAATATCATCTAACCAGCCCTGCATCCATACCATGTGTTAAGACGTCGAAAAGGCCGTCCGCGGCGCACCCCCGGACAGCCATTTCGACCGTATATAGTAGGGTTGACCCTTGCGGTCAACCTGCCTGCCATCCGCGGCACAACCCCAGACGGCCTTTTCGACGTCATATCTCTATTTTGCTTCCTTGTAAGGAAAGTGCAATGTTTTATCCCCCTCCCAATTTTCACGCAGCCCAGGCGTCGACAAATCCCAATCTGGCCTGATCTTGCGCGTAACCTCGCGCAAATCCTGCCACAGTTCCGCCGTAGAAGGCCTTCCCCAGAACCAGTACCCATTATAGATTTTATAAATGGCCAGCTTTGGCTCAAGTACTAAGGTATGCGGGATCATCGGATTATGAAAAGGGTCGGTATACTCCTGGATATCCAGGTCCTGCTGCACCTTGCGCCCCGAGTCCGACAGGAACGTCCACTGCGCTCCAACCGCGTCGCGGAACTCGTTCGTCTCAAGGATATTGTCCGTCGCAATCGTCACAATCTTCGTATAAGCAACCGCGATCTTAGGATAAAACGCCGCCAGTTCTAGATGCTGCTGGTGATCCTTTGGACAATAATGCCCCCGCGAGAGAATCAAAATCATGGGATTATTGTCCTGAAGCTCGCTGAGTCTTTGTCGCGTTCTTGTATGATCGGTTAGCTCATAATCAGGAAATGTACCGCCAGGAACAATATCAGGTCGCATCTTCTTTCTCCTTTATACAATCACAGTCGCTGTCACCGAGTAAATCGGTGGCAAGAAATCAGCAATCATCTGCCAACTATCACCCTGGTTCCGGCTGGCAAATAGCTGCCCTGTATTGGTTCCAACATATACCCCACAAGGATCCTTGCTATCTGTACACATCGCGTGTCGCAGCACCCCTAGCATCACTCCATTCCCCTTTGGCAGGCCATTCGTTAGCGGTTCCCACCGTTCTCCGCTGTCCTGCGTGCGGTACACTGTAAACTGCTGCCCGACATTATGCCGCGCTGCCGCATCCTCTACCACCACAAAAACCGTCTCGGGATGATGGGCATCCAGAGCAATAGGGAAACCAAACTCGGAAGGAAGGTTGTGTTGAATGTCTATCCAATCCTCGCCTGCATTGACACTCTTGTAAATGCCACAGTGGTTCTGTTGGTACAACACCTCCGGCTCTTTC
>JBGQJX010000459.1:0-3593 GCA_041499255.1 Ktedonobacteraceae bacterium
AGTCGCAAAGCGGAAGAGGCTGGCGGCAAAGTCGTGCGCGTTCCCCCAAAGAACACCAGCCAAGAGTGCCGTGGATGTCGCAAGATGGTACCCAAAGACCTCTCAGTGCGCTGGGACTCGTGCCCTCATTGTGGGGCCGAACTCGATCGCGATCACAATGCGGCTCGTAATATCTTGCGACGCTATCAAGACAACAAAGGGGCAGGAAGTGTCCCACAGATGCCGCTCTCCTCTCATGAAGAGGTGTGCGGGCGTCTGTAGAAGCCCCCGGATTTATCCGTGGGGTGCTTCACATTTGAGATTCAGGTGTATAGCAACAAATGTGCTGCCTATTCCTGTGTTCTGCTTGTTGTCTGAAAAACCGAAAAAAGCACACCTCACCGCATTTCCTTAATGAACACCAGAAGAGCAAGACGATAGCAATCTGCTACCACCTTGCTCTTCTGCCTATCCCTTCATCAATTCATTTGGTGCTTTATGCTCTTGCCATGCTACTCACGCTCTTCCTCGACCAACGACCTCCTGTGGAAGAGGCTGTATCAATATAACATACAGAGAGTGCTAATCCTCCGGCTGGCGCAAGAACGAGATGTGGAAGGGATGCATTTCGGCGGTTGCCACACCCCTCTCGACTGCCGGGTCATGTACCATCATCTGGCGTGCGGCCTCTAATGACTCGGCCTCAAAGATAGCAATACCGAAGGCGCGGTCGAGGCAGGGACCAATCAGGTAGAACGTTGTCTCGCTCGAAAGCTGGAAAAGATAGGCGGAATGCGCTTGCATAGCCGCTTCTTCTTCTGGCAGCATCTGCTCAACAAAGCCAGGACGGGTGGGATGAATCATATAGATAAAGGTAGAGTGATTTTCCATGAGAATAACCTTTCTAAGCTAATAAGTATCTTCTGGTTCCTGTGTTCTGCTTACTTAATCTTGCTTATCATATTTGTCCTTCCTTTCCGTCGGCAATAAGGATCGGCTCCCAGTTCGATGTAGAATGATATGTTTAGTCGATGTGCTGATGACCGGCTACTTCAGCAGGTATCTCCTCACGCGCACGAAGAATTTCTGAACTCTGTCTCTCTGGAACAGAGCGCGAGTACCCTTTGCGTGCCACCCAGGTACTCAAGAACAGGCATACCAGCGCAGCGAGAGCTAAACCACCGCTGACCCAACCGAGCGCTGACAAAGGCGCGAAACGGAGTACAAGCCCTCCCAGAGCAGCGCCAGTACCAATGCCGATATAGATCACCGAACCATTCAAGGAAAGGAGGATAGTGCTGGACAATGGCGCTAGCGCAACGACCCGATGCTGCTGCGGTGGTACCACCATCCACCCCGCAATGCCCCATACCAGCATGGTTATCGTTATGCCGAAGACAGAGACCGCTGCCCAGGGGAGGATAAATTCGGTCATGGTCAGCAAGGCCAGCCCAACGAAAAGGACGCGAACCGCTCCCCAACGGTCAGTACTGTATCCACCGATTATATTGCCCAGCGCGCTTGCCAGGCCAAACAGGAGAAAAACCCCGCTGATTTCTACTCCGCTGATATGTGTGATATTCTGCAACATTGGTCCCAGGTAGGTATACAAGACAAACACACTCGTCTGCCACAGCAGGAGATTTCCCAGCATGACCAGAAGAGCCGGTCGGCGCAACAGAGCCAGGCGTGCTTTCAGCGTCACGAGGGGCGGTCTGGCAACGTCGGGGAACAAGGCCAGAACCCCGATGAAAGCCAGCACTCCCAACATGGCGACCACGAGAAAGGTTGTCTGCCAGTTCAACTGGGTGCCGATCAAGATGCCAATGAGAACTATTTCAACGCTGTCCAGATCAGCGAAGCGGCGATCGTCCACATAATGCAGCCTACGATACTGTCGAGTATTCGCCAGGCCAGCGGACGCTGGAAGAGTGGCGCGAGCCAGGCCGCCCCATAGGCGAGGCCGAAGAACCACGCACATGAGGCAAGCATGGCACCGAGGGCAAAAAAAACGCGCTCGTTCGCCTGGTAATGCGCTCCGACGCTGCCGACGAGGACGACGGTGTCGAGGTAGACATGCGGATTCAGGAGACTGAAGGCAAGCACAGCGAGAATAGCACCGCCTGGACGCACTGGTTGAGTAGAAGCTTTGTCGGCATCCAGAGCGGATTTCACCATCGCCGAGCGAAACGAACGGAGTCCAAAGAACAGCAGAAACAGCGCTCCTCCCCATGTCGCAATGATGGTGAGCGCAGGGACGCTGGCAATCACTGCGCCAAGCCCGCCAACTCCGAGGAGAATCAGGATGGCATCGCAGAGCGTGGAGATGCTTGCTGTCACGAAGAGATGCTGTCGTTTGAGCCCCTGGCGAAGGACGAAGGCGTTCTGAGCGCCGATAGCAATAATCAATCCGGCACCGAGTCCGAATCCTTGCAGTAGCGATATCAATGAAATGCTCTCCAATTCCGCCGCCTCTCCCATTCGCGGCTGTTCCAGCCTTCTCCACCCTTGAAGTCCCAATGTAAGGCCGCCGAAAGATGATCGCATCCAATGCAGCACGCGAATCGATCCGTTTGCGTCCTCTGACGGCGGGAGGATCGAGTTGAGCCAGGAGAGGAGCGATTTGTTCCCAGAGAAGATCTGGTAGGTGCCAAATTGTTGGGATGTCTTTCAAAACAATTCTGTTCCCTTGTCCTTTTACTGTTCTGCTTGTGTTCCTTCCAGAGCCTCATCGGTCGTCACCACTTGGGCAAATTCTCCGTGGATACTGGTTAAGCTGATCGTATGAATATCCTCTGCACGGTGGAGCCTCCCATCGGGTCCCATTCGATCAAAGGTTGCGGTCGCGTCACCAACCAGATAGGTGAGGAAGCCTAAATTTCCTGCCATACGAACGGTTGTTTCGACACAATGATTGGTTGTTAATCCAGTCACAACCAGCGTCGTAATCTGTTGCTGCCGTAGCAAGGATTCAAGCGGCGTCCCTATGAAAGCACTATTCACCTGCTTGGTAATCAGCGTTTCACCTGAAAGTGGTTGCACCTGCAGTTTCAGAGCATGTCCAGGGTTTGCGTGATGTAAAGGCGAATCAGGAAAGCGTGAATGATGTTGGACATGAATGATCGGCCACTGCTGATCGCGCCATGCTTCCAGCAGGCGAACAATGTTGGCTTCCGCCTGAGGATTGTTGCGTCTGCCCCAGACGGGATCATCAAATCCCTGTTGGACATCAATGATGAGTAAGGCCGCGTTGACGAGTGAGAGAGCCATAACTCCTTCTCCTTGGAAAACTGCGCACGGGTTGTCGCGCTCGCACAAACTTTACCTGAAGTGCGTGAGGCTTATCGAGTGACAGGGAGCGAATCCTATCTGTTGAAAGTGTACACTGTATCCATAGCACACTTAGAAGAGCTCATCGATCAATTTCTCGCCGTCGCTGATGTCACGACTTCTCTTATTCTCTCCACTCCCGTCCAAAAGCCTGCTCTTGAGCGGATTACGGAAATGGCATACAATTCCAAAGAAACATGCTGAGTCGAGAGAAGTTCTATTTTGAGATAGTTACTTATTACTGACCATACATTCAAGATCAGCAGCACGCTTGAGCGCACGGA
>JBGQJX010000460.1:0-3579 GCA_041499255.1 Ktedonobacteraceae bacterium
GCTTGTAACTATGTCGCTGCTATCGCTTTTGCTGAGAAGACTGCCAACAAATTTGCGTTGCAAAAGCTGGTGTATGGTGAGCTACGTACTATCTACAAACTTGCCGCTCAGTTGGCCATACGTGCTATCAGCAAAGCCAGTGAAGCCTACAAGCGAGATAAGAGCATCCAACCCACCTTTCAGCCTGAAGGCGCTCTCGTCTATGATGAGCGAGTCATGTCCTTTAAGGGACTCATGACGGTTTCCCTCTTAACCATCTCTGGACGTATTCTTGTTCCTTTTCAGGTGGGCAAATATCAACAAGCCCGCATGGATGCTATCAAGGGGCAAGCCGATTTGCTCTACCGCAACGGTACCTTCTATCTTGCGGTGACGCTGGACGTTCCCACCCCTACTCCTGCTATTTCTGATGGAACGCTTGGCGTTGATTTGGGCATAGTCAACCTTGCCACCGATAGTGAAGGCGAGTCCTTCAGCGGTGAAGCCGTTGAACAGAACCGCAAGCGTCATGCAGCATTGCGTCAACGCTTGCAGAAACGTGGGACGAAGTCTGCTAAACGTCATCTCAAAAAGCTCTCTCGGCACGAAAAACGCTTCCGCAAAAACACCAACCATGTCATCTCCAAACGGATTGTTCAAAAGGCCAAAGCCAACAATCACGCTATTGCCATTGAAGAGTTAAGGCACATTCGGCAACGCACCGAACGCACGGTTAGACCCTCTCAGCGTGCAAGGCAGAGCAGTTGGGCCTTTGGGCAACTCCGGGAATTTCTTTCCTACAAGGCCGCTCTTGCTGGTGTCCCATTGCACACGGTTGACCCTCGCAACACGTCTCGCACGTGCCATGTGTGCGGCCACTGTGCAAAAGCGAACCGCAAGAGTCAAGCCGCTTTCTGTTGTGTCGAGTGCGGCCACACCGATAACGCTGATCGGAATGCCGCTATCAATATCTCTCGGGCATCGGTCATGGTGCCTATTGTCTCGTCCGGTAGCCGTTCTGGATAGAATCAGATCGGTGCGTAAAGACAGGGACAAGCCCCCGTCATGTATGCGGGGGTTCATGACTCCACAGTGAGTTTCTGACAACCTGGACAAAAATGCGAACCGCGTTGGGCAATGACAATGCGTTCGATTAGCTGCCCGCACCTATGGCAGGGCTTGCCATCCTGTTGATAGACGCGCACGTGGTTGTAGTTGTCGCCTGCTTCCCCCCAGAGATCACGATAATCGTTAAAGGAGGTACCGCCATGCTCAATACCAAGAGTGAGCACGGCCACGATACCCTGGTGCAGTAGATGTATCTCCGCGGGGGTAAGTGAATTCGCCCGGCGCATAGGGTGTATCGCCGCATAATAGAGCGCTTCGTCGGCATAGATATTACCAAGGCCAGCCACGACCTCTTGCGCTAAAAGTACCTGTTTAATAGCACCTTTCCGTCCAGAGAAAGTCTGCGCCAACCATTCTGAAGTAAATTGGGCGCTCAGAGGTTCAGGCCCCAGGCCATTAAAAGCTACTGGCTCGCAGTCACGCGACCAGAGTTCAACGCGTCCAAATTTGCGCGGGTCGGTGTAGAGAAGTCGTCGACCATCCGCGAGGTTGAAACACACACGGCAATACTGGCTATTTGCCGAACCATTGGTATGGCTGGTGTCTTCCACCAGATCGGGCGCTGAAGGAGGAACAAAGGATGGTCCTTTCGTGCTCCATGCCTGGGGGTCCGTTTCTCGCAAACTGGTATCGATTGCCCAACCAGGAGGTAGGAGGTAGAGGTTGCCTGTCATGCGGCGGTGAATGGAGAGGAACAGTTCACCCTGCAAATCAAGCAAGAGGTATTTTCCACGGCGGCGAACCCCTTCTATACGGCGGTCGGCAACCTGTCGAAGGAAGGAGGTGAGGTCGGGGTGTCCAATGGTGCGCTCCCAGAATACAGTTGTATTACTGATGGTGGCTCCCACGATAGTGGTACGCAGTTGGCGTGCGGTATATTCTACTTCTGGTAGTTCTGGCATACGTGACTTCTCTAGACGAACTCAGCCCCGCTCTGGCCTGGAAGCAGGGCATCTACATAAAAATATGCGCGTTGATAGCAAAACACCTCTAATAGCAATGATCTATATCCCTTCGGTGTCTCTGGCTCAGACTCTATTATACCTCCTCGCTTCAAATCGAAAAGGAACGTTTCTTTCCGTTCACCTGGACATTTCACTTTATCTGTCATCCGCCAACAGTAATCCATGCGCTGGCGCGCACTAGAGCCCATGAAAATCGAGCTTTATTTGATATTTCAAGTATATCGTGCGATTTTCATGGGAGCGGGAAAGGACTCAGATACGCGAGTGCCTGACTAGCCAGTTCAATTCTCTGGGCCAAAGACTGCGCACTGCCTGCTGACCTATAACGAGCGCAAAGTGACTTCCTGGAACGATGATCATTTTTTTCTTCGCACTGCTGACTTTGTTGAAGAGCGGCTTGATTTGTGACAGCGGAACCAGATGATCCTCCTGCGCACTGACGTTCAAGATGGGGACGGTGATATTCGAGAGGTGAACAGGTTTGCCAGTGAGTGTGAGTTGATCGTTGATCAGTTTGTTGCTCTGATAGAAGTCCTTGACTAATTGGCGAAAGGCTTCACCGGGAAAAGGCACCCCATCCATAGCCCAGAGGCTTATCGCCCGCCAGACTTCACTAGCCTGCTCATCCGTGGCAAACTCTTCTAACATGGCAGGGGCGCCAATCAGGCTCAGCAACCTGGCACCGGCGAAGATAAACGCTGGTGGTATATTCCCCATAGCATCGACCAGCTTATCTACATCGAAGGAGCGTAGACTGAGCCAGGCACCCAGCACGACATCAGCGTGGGAGAAGTCCACAGGAGTGGCGAGTAGAATCATACTGCTGAGGGGCGCATCCGGGTGCATTGCGGCGTAGAGCGTGGCGAGTATCCCACCAATACAATAGCCAAGCAGATGAAGGCGCTCCTCACCAGACATCTCGAGCACCTGTTGTACCACTTGCGGCAAATACTCCATCACCAGGTCATCGAAGCGGAGGTGCTTATCCTCAGGGCCAAAAATGCCCCATTCGAGTAAATAGACATCTATGCCCCTGTTCACCATATATTCGATGAAGCTTCGTTGAGGAATCAGGTCAAGAATATATGGTTTGTTGATCAACGCATAGACAATGAGCAGCGGCGTTCTGTACTGTACAGGCACCTGGGCAGGACGATTATACCGATAGAGCTGCGCTTTGTTCTTTGTCCAGATAAGTGTCCTGGGAGTCTGACCAACCCTGGGGGAGAGCATAGAAGCCATAGCCACATTCACGCGGTGCGCTTCCTCTATGGAAGTTCGTACTAGCCCACTTGAAGCAGCATCCATCAAAAGATAACTTTCCATCCCTCTGCCCAATACCTGTGCAAACGCTTCGGTTTTCATCCAGGGTACTGCTGTCAGATCCCACATCTCCAGAAAAGCCTTGTTCCACTCCAGCCATAATGAAAACGGCGTTTCATCGTGGTACTTACTCATGGTAGGACCTCCTCCTAAAGAGATACTGAGCAAAAGTTAACATTCACAA
>JBGQJX010000461.1:0-3578 GCA_041499255.1 Ktedonobacteraceae bacterium
CCGAATCGTATTGGAAAGAGAAACTGACACCCGAACAATATAAAGTCTGTCGCCTGAAGGGAACTGAGCGGGCCTTTACCGGCGCGTTGTACAACAATCATGAAAAGGGCATGTACACGTGCGTCGCCTGTGGACAACCGCTGTTTTCCTCGGACACAAAATTTGACTCCGGAACGGGATGGCCAAGTTTTGACGACCCCATCAATCGCGAGCATATTGAACTGCACGAGGACAATTCGTTCTTTATGAGACGGACTGAGGTGCTCTGTAAGAATTGTGGATCGCACCTTGGCCACCTCTTCGAAGACGGTCCAAGAGAAACAACTGGCATGCGCTATTGTATCAATTCGGCCGCCTTGCAGTTTCAACCACAGGAAGACAACCAGTAGAAAAGTAAAGCAGGCGCTTTTCCCAAATTGAATGGACAGCCTATAGCATTATGCTAAGCTGCCCATTCAATGCAATAGCCAGATTTAGAAGCCGCTCATTGGGGCGAGATAGTCAAAATTCCCGGGACCAGCAGTCTTCTCGAGTTGCCTGAGGATACGTGCAACATTATCATGTGGTCCTGCAACAAAAAAGGGCTTCCCATCTCTCCCAAACGTCAACTGGTAAGGTTCCTCCAGTTCACCTCGCGGCGGCAGTATATATTGCGAGATCGCGAAGTCCTTTTCAGGCTGGAAGCCAAACTGCGCTGCATAATCAATAGATGCGTAAACCATCTGACTTGCTAACTCGATCGGGCACTCCTGCGGTTCCATCTGGCGGAAAATTTTATTACGAATTTCGTTCAGATAACGAGCACGCGTAAAACCCGCATTGGCAAAGGTATTTTTTAGTCCCAGACAGAGCTTATCGACAAGGTAGACCCCAAAACAGATATCACCATCAGGTTGCTGCCGGGCCACAAGGATCTGCACAAGTTCCGAGCCACCCCCTTGCCAGTCACTACTGATCCAACATTCTAATAAGGGAAAGTCGCGAGCGCGGCGAATGATGGACGGCGGCGATAATGCTCCGAGCTCTTGTCGATGTGATTTGCTCTGTGAAGCGGCTTTCTGCTTGCTTCGCTTTTTCATGAGAGCCTTCTGGTGTTTTCGTTCATCTCGTGGCATCTTTGTTTCCTTTTCTTGGTTACAGGTGTGACAGCAACTCATTCAGCCTGTTGACGAAATCTACCGGGTTATCCAGCTTTTCGCCGGTGCTCAGCACTGATTGATCAAACAGAATATAAGCCCAGTCCGTAAAGCGCTTCTCATCCTTCTCGTCATTGAGCTTGATGATAATGGGATGCTGCGCGTTGATTTCAAGAATGGGCTTGTCGCCTGGAATGGCCTGCCCAGCCGCTTTCAGGAGACGTCTCAGGTTGGGATCGATGTCATATTCATCAACGACCAGGCAGGCCGGAGAACTCGTCAGGCGCGTAGATGCGCGTACATCTTTGACCTTTTCGCCCAGTATCTGTTTGATGCGTTCGAGCAGATCTTTCACTTCGCCTTCGCTCTTCTGCTGTTCCTCTTTCTCCTGCTCATCCTCGAGTTTGGTCAGGTCTATTTCTCCACGCGAGACGGATTGGAGCCGTTTGCCGTTGAACTCAGGAAGTTCGGGCTCCAGCAGGAGATCTACCGGGTCAGAGAATAAGAGTACTTCGATGCTCTTCTTTTTGAATATCTCCAGCAGAGGGCTATCTTTGGCGGCGGCGTGACTATCGGCAGTAATATAGTAAATCTTCTCCTGGCCTTCTTTCATGCGGCTGACATAATCTTCCAGCGACACATCCTGCGTTTCACCGGCGGATGCTGTGGAAGCGAAGCGCAACAGTTTCGTCAGGCTCTCGCGGTTGGTGTGATCTTCTAACATACCTTCTTTGAGCGCGCGGCCAAACTCTTTCCAGAAAGTGGCATATTTTTCATTATCATTGGCTGCCATGTCGCTCAGCAGGTGAAGCACTTTCTTGACCGCGTTTGAACGAATGGTATCGATGATTCTGTTTTGCTGCAATATCTCGCGCGAGATGTTCAAGGGCAAATCATTGGAATCAATCACGCCGCGCACAAAACGCAGGTATCCCGGCAAGAGCTTCTCGGCATCGTCCATAATGAAAACGCGGCGGACGTAGAGTTTGACGCCGTGATGCCGTTCGCGAGTCCACAGGTCAAAAGGCGCGCGGCTGGGAATGTAGAGCAGGAGGATATACTCGTAATTGCCCTCCATGCGGCTGTGCACATAAGCCAGGGGATCAGTAAAATCGTGCGCGACATGCTTATAAAACTCGTGATACTCCTCTTCGGTAATCTCGCTCTTGGGGCGAGTCCACAGGGCAGAGGCACGGTTGATCACCTCGTCTTCGTCCTGTTTCTCCTTGTCCTCGGATTTCATCACAATGGGCTGCATGATATGATCCGAGTATTTGTGAATGATGGCGCGCAGGCGAGAACCGCTCACGAACTCATCCTCATCTTCGCGCAGGTGCAAGGTTACCTCTGTGCCCCTGCCAGGCTTCTCGACCGTTTCAAGCGTGTACTCTCCCTGCCCGTCGGATTCCCATGTCACTCCTTCCTCTGGATGTAGACCCGCGTGGCGCGTGGTCAGGGTAACCCTGTCAGCAACGACAAAGGACGAGTAGAAACCCACTCCGAACTGCCCGATAAGGGTAGCGTCTTTTTTCTGATCCCCTGTGAGCGACTGGAAAAACTCGCGCGTGCCCGATTTAGCAATCGTCCCAATATGTTCTATAACCTCGGCCCGCGTCATGCCGATGCCGTTATCGGCGACCGTAATGGTGCGCGCATCCTTATCATAGGAGATCCTAATTTTGTAATCGGTATCGTTCTCATAGAGGCTATCGTCTGAGAGCGCGGCAAAACGCAACCTGTCGATAGCGTCTGAGGCGTTCGAGATCAACTCGCGCAAGAAGATCTCCTTGTTGCTATACAGCGAGTGGATCATCAGATCAAGCAGTTGCTTGACCTCAGCTTGAAAGCCCAGTGTTTCTTTATGTGTATCTACAGTCATACGTGTTGGTCATTCCTCCTCTACCTTGAGAGTCATCTGCAATAATTGTGCATTCCTTGCGAACCAGGAATGCTTTGAGCAATACTGTATCAAAATCTCACCGTTTTGACAACAGGCTAAAATCACAGTTGTGCTATTGAATAGCGGGAGAAAAGATGGTAAATAATAAAGGTAACTGTCGTCGTGTGTCGATGCAATGCACACATGGCAAAGGAGAACATAAAGATGGTCAATCACTCTTCAGCCCCGGCGCTCTTCGACGCGCAAGATGCCTTCAAAGGGCCTTATGCCCCTCGTATCCAGGCATTTACCGCAGCAGGCCAACAGGCAGGCCTCACCCCGGCGCAAAGCGACGTTGAAAAAATCGCCGTCATACTCGTGGACTACCAGCACGATTTCGTCGATCCCTCGGGAACCCTCTATGTGCCAGGCTCGCAGCAGGATGTCGCGCGCTTTCTCACCTGGTTCTACGCCAACGCCCACAAAATTAGCTCCATCTACGCGTCCCTGGACACCCATTTACCGTTTCAGATCTTCTATAGCTCCTGGTGGCAAGACCCGCA
>JBGQJX010000462.1:0-3569 GCA_041499255.1 Ktedonobacteraceae bacterium
CCTTTCTGGTCATCTTCTGGCTCACAAGCAAGCAGGCTCACTTAATTTGAGGATGAGCCTTTTCTGGCTATCAGAAACAATTTGACAGCAGAGCCGATACATTTAGATAGCTATCATTGTACACATCTGGACAAAAATGTACCCCTGCACGCTCAATCACCCCAAAAACAAGGGGTAGACAAAGCCCCTCATAGGCCCTATACTAAGAAATGCATTCCGACGCAAAATAATGTCGTTCATAGTGGAACAGGGGAGAATACGTATACGTATGGGTAAAACAAAAATACGTTGCAATACCTGCGGCAAGTGGTTTCAGTCGGCTAATGCTAAAGAAGTAACTTGCCCCGATTGCCTGCAAAAAGCACGAAAAGAAAAGATGGCGGCTAAAACAGCACCCCCGCCAGCAACCAGAACTGGACAGGGCGCACAGGGCGCGGAAACCCCAACACGCTCAGTTCCACCTCCACCCAAACCTAAATCTGTCGCCAGTGGGACCAGTCACTGGCTTGATACACAGGGTGACGTCAAGGTAGGTCAGCCAGACCAACCAGCTAAACCGAAAATACCGGTCTCCCCTGCGCCACGAGACACTCGCACTGGTCCCGGCGTTAATCGCGATCGTGATGAGCGTGGCCAAGGCGGTTATCGCGGCCCAGGTGGCTACCGTGAAACTGATTATCGTAGTCCCGGTGGTTACCGTGAATCAAATTATCGCGGCCCGGCCCCCGCCCCCTACCGCGTAGGTGGCGGTATGGGCATTCCTGACACGGTTGAACAACGCCCACGCCAGCCTATGACAGGTCCAGGCGGACCGCCTCGCGGCCCCCATCCAGGAGCTCCTCCTGGTGAGCCTCGCCAGGGTGGGAAACCGGCAGGGTACAAACAAAAAACACCCAAACCAAAACCTGAAACACCGCCAAAGCCCAAGCGTGAGAAGATACCGCCCCCAGAGCCTTTTAAGCCGACAGAGGAGCAAACTACCCAGGTCGAAGCACGCTATCAAGAATTGGCCGTACCTGCTGAGTTTGATGGAATTCGCACGCAAATTTCCAAGGAATTGAACATTCCTAAAACCGCTGTGAAAAAAATTATCAAAGAGCTCCGCGATAAGCTTGAAATCCCAAGCTGGTGGGACCTCCAGGCATATAAAGGCGACGAGGAAGAAAAAACCAAAATCAAAACAGCCTACGAACCCTTTCTCCCTCTCCCACCTGTAGGTATTCACAAAAAGATCAGCGAGGAACTCTCGCTCAAGCCCGGCGACGTCTACCAGGCCATCAAAGCCATCCGCCAGGATATGAATCTGCCGCAGTACAACGATCCTGCTCTGCACGGACTGGAACTGCGACCTCGCAAGAAAGCTCAAAACGGGGAAGGGGAAGAACAGCAACCAGCAGCACAGGACAGCGTCGAAAGCACAGAGAAAAAACCGGAAGCTGAAGTGATGGGCAGCGCGGAAAGTCCCGTAGAGCAACCGGAAGCTGCAATAACGGGTAGCACGGAAAGTCATACAGAGCAACCAGAAGCTGAAGTGCTGAGTAGCTCGGAAAGTCACGCAGAGCAACAGGAAACAAAAGAGAGCGCAGTCACAACAGAGGAGCAACCATCCGGTGAAATTACCTCTATCGATACCGACATGTCCTTTCACAAAGAAGGTGACACCCTCGAAGTGACCGATCAGTCCTCTCAAAAAGAGGGTGAAAATACCGAAACCGTCACAACCGCCGCCCCTGCCGAAACAAAGGCTGAGAGCGAAGCATAAATCACATAGAGGAACTGCATATGGAGAACTGCCTGTTCTGCAAAATAGCAGGAGGTCAGATACCGAGTAAAATTGTCTACCAGGATGAAGATGTCGTAGCGTTTGAAGATATCAATCCGCAAGCCCCTCATCATATCCTGCTCATCCCCCGGCGACACATCGCCTCCATGTCTGACTTGACGCCGGAGGATGGTCCGACACTGGCCATGCTGTTAATAGTCGCCAATAAACTGGCACAGAAACTGGGACTCAGCGAGCGCGGCTACCGCTTTCTTACCAACGTTGGCCCCGATGCCGGTCAGGCCGTCTACCATTTGCACTTCCACTTGATCGGTGGCAGAAAATTTGGCTGGCCTCCAGGCTAGGATTTACAAGGGTTTTCATGCGTATCGCCATTGACTATACCGCGGCTATCAAACAAAAAACCGGCATTGGCAACTATGTTCGCAAACTGGTAGATGCCATGCTGGAACAGGATACCAGTAACCAATATACCCTGCTCACAAGCGGACGCCCCACCAGGGAGCGTCCGTTTCCTCAAGCAGAGAATGTGCACGGTCGGAGTATCCTTATTTCCGACCGCTATTTGAACCTCATCTGGTACCGCTGGCGATTACCTCTCTTTGCCAATTATTTCTCCGGCCAGGTCGATATTTATCACGGCCCTGACTTCGCCTTGCCTCCCATCGGTAAGCATCTGCGCAAGGTCGTGACCGTCCATGATCTTGCCTTCATGGATCACCCTGAATACACCGTCCCGGCGCTGGCGGACTACCTCAAAAAGGTCGTGCCCGAAGCGGTTGCCGCCGCGGACGTCGTCTGCACCGTTTCGCAGGAGGTCAGCCGTACACTGATCAATCACTTCCAGACACCGCGCGAGAAACTGGTGGTTATCCCCAACGGCGTCAGCGCGCATTTCCGGCGCATCACTGATCCCGTACTTCTGGGCGCAACACGCAATAAATTTGGCCTGAGACATCCACTCGTGCTCGCCGTTGGCACGCTTGAGCCGCGCAAAAACCACGTTGGACTGATCAAAGCATTCTACCAGGCCCAGAAGAAAAAGGGTGGGCCAGCCATGCTCGCCCTGGCAGGCGGCAAGGGCTGGCTCTACGAAGATACACAGATGCTCGTCGAGGAACTCAAACTCGAGAAGAAGGTGCGCTTCCTGGGACGCGTCAGCGACCTT
The DNA here is from genome assembly GCA_041499255.1 of Ktedonobacteraceae bacterium. GTDB lineage: Bacteria > Chloroflexota > Ktedonobacteria > Ktedonobacterales > Ktedonobacteraceae > UBA11361. Next base: position 2,952 of record JBGQJX010000462.1, read on the forward strand.
GAACTGGTCGCCCTCTACAGCCTGGCCGATGTCTTCGCCTTTCCCTCATTCGTTGAAGGCTTCGGCGTGCCTCCTATTGAAGCTATGGCCTGTGGCGCGCCGGTCATCACTTCCAATATCTCTTCTTTGCCGGAGGTCGTTGGCGATGCCGCGCTCTTGATCAACCCGCGCAATACCGGTGAACTCTCCGCGGCCATTCTGCGCATTTTGCAGGACACATCGCTCCAGCAGGAACTACGCCAGAAGGGATTCGAGCGCGTAAAACAATTCACGTGGTCGGCGTCAGCGCGCAAAATGCTCTCCGTCTATCAAAATCTCTATGATGGCGTCACGGACTTTACTGAGATTGGGGCCAGCGTATGAAAATCGCGCTCAATGCTCTTTTCCTACAAACTCCCGCCAACGGCAGCGCCCAATACCTGCTCCATTTGCTGCACGCCTTAAAGGAAGTCGACCAGCTGAACGAGTATGTGCTGCTGGGCGCAAAACCCATAGCAGACAATGGGAGCACATTAGCACCTTTTCCCTACCGCGTCAGTCCCGTACCAGCTCCTGCCAAGCGCAACGAAAATATCGAAAAAGCCGTGTGGGAACAAATTACCGGCCCGGCGGCAGCAC
>JBGQJX010000463.1:0-3560 GCA_041499255.1 Ktedonobacteraceae bacterium
AAATACACTTGGCGATAATTATATGTATTGTATTTTAACACGCCGCCAACCGTAAAATAAGTATGACCAACCCACTCTATTGCTTCATCAGACCGCGGTCTATGGTTACCCTAGAGTACTCTTTTCACGTCTATCCTCACATTCTTACCGTTTATCATAAAAGAGTGTACAATGAGCGCGGCTTCGTTGTAGTGTTGTGAGCAAACCTTTCTCTTCATACAAGCTTGCGCATATTCCGTCCCATCTGAGGTATGTATAATGGTTTTCACTTCGCGCAAGGCACTTGTCGCCATACTCATTCTCTTCTTGGTAGCCGCATCACTGTTAGAGTATGTCCTCCACACGTCCTTAACAGCTTCTGCGGCAGGTCGCTCATCGCGCACTCCCTTGCATGTAAACAACCATTTCACATCACCCTACCTTTCGCTGACCTCTTTTCAACTGCGCGGTATAGATGGCCCCTATCGTACGAGCGGAAACTTAATCCTTGGCGCCGACAATAGCCCCTATCTTTTTCATGGCATTGCCCGCGATGATTTAGAATACTTTTGCAAGGGTGACAGTCACTACACGCGGCAGGAACTGGCCTATCTAGGCTTAGGGGACACTTCGGCGCAGGCGACCTATTGGGGAGCGAATACTGTGCGACTGCCCCTCTCAGAGAACTACTGGCTCTATGGCTCGTCGTCTCAAAATTGCAGCCCGGATGAATATCAAGCGCTGGTGAAAAAAGTCGTAGATATGCTCACCAGCTTAAATCTGAACGTGATTATTAACCTTGAATGGACAAACGCGGGCGGTCAATCTAGCGGAGCTGGCGATGCCTGGTTCATGCCCGACAACGATAGCCAGGTCTTCTGGCAGCAGCTTGCCACCATCTACAAGGACTATAACAACGTCCTCTTCGAGTTATACAATGAACCGCATCTCGATACACGCGATTGGAACTGCTGGCGCAACGGTTGCCAGATAGTAAACGACTTTTCAGGCTTGATTGGCCATGATCATGCACGTTTTTCCTACCATGCAGTAGGCATGCAGACCCTGCTCGAAACCGTACGCAAGACAGGGGCCAATAACATAGTAATTGTGGGAGGTATGGACTGGGGCTACGACCTGTCGCAAATTCCGACCTACCACCTCAATGGCATCAATATCGTGTATGATACCCATCCCTATCCCTATGGCTTAAAATTACCAATGTACTGGGATTACTATTTCGGCAATATCAGCGCTACGTACCCGGTCATTTCAGCCGAGAGCGGCGCCTATGACTGTGGCACAGGCTATATAAGCCGGTTGATTCATTATTTCGATGCGCATAATATCGGCTGGATTGGTTGGGCCTGGGTCGTCTCCAACGGCAACGTCTGTCACTACCCACAATTGGTAAGTAATTATACTGGCAAGCCAATCGCCGGCATGGGCACCTTTGAATACCAACGCCTTAACGCCTATTTATCTCTCCTGGCAAACGAAGAAATTCCCATCAGAAGAACATAATGCTGGAGAGTAAAAAGGGGGCAGGCCGCGCGGCCTGCCCCCTTTTTACTCTCCAGCATTACCATTATTCACGGATACCCCGTGCTGGAAGCGGGCGTACCAGCGGACTCATCACTGGCAAATCTTTCTTCCCACGCGGCAGGCGCTGGCGTACCAGGTAATCTGGCGCCTTCGCCAGATCTCCCTTCTCCAATGTGATGTCGGGGCCAAAGCGGTTGAAGAAAGAAAGCTCGAAGTTCGGCGTCTCACCCAGCGCTCCGTGAGGGCAAACCTCGACACAATCGCCACAGAAGATACAACGATCCAGGGCGAAGGCGTAGCGCTTCAGGGTGCGCTCGGCCATCATCAACGAGCCGGTCGGACATACCTGGGCACATGCTCCACAAGAAACACAGTCAGTATCATGCAAGCTGACATTGAATGGCGTCGCAACGATCGTGTCGAACCCTTTCCCAAACATACCGTAGCAGTCAGGGCCAATCACGTCATGACAGACGCGCACACACTGCGTACAGTTAATGCACTTATTGGGATCGCGCAAGATGAAGCTGTGTGACAGGTCTACATCGTAGTCGTGATAGTCGCCTGGTTCGCCGTCGTGGAAACGATTATCGGCGAGGCCATGCTCGATACTGTATTTTTGCAGGTCGCACTGACCGGCTGCCGGGCAGGCGCACTGCAAGCAGCGAGCTGCTTCGCGCTGCGCTTGTTCCTGCAGGTACCCCAACTCGATGAGCTTGAAACTGCGCTTGCGCTCTTCGTAAGGAAGCATCGGCATTTTGACTTTTGGCTCAACAGGCTTGTAGGGCACGATATCAAAGAGGTCTGGTTTGCGCTCTTCCAGTTCCAGGCGGCGAGCAACTTCGTCCATGTCTTCTCCATTCAGGAAGGCATGTATAGAACGAGCGCCGAGCTTGCCCTGAGCAACACATTCGATGATCGTCTTCGCGCCCATTTGCGCGTCACCACCGGCAAAGACTGCATGGCGATCAGTCATGTAGTTGTGTGGGTTGGTCTGGATGGTTGTCGATTTCGTCCACTTAACCCCTGATTTCTCATCAAGCACTGACTTATCAGGCTTCTGGCCAAAAGCAGGGATGATGGTGTCACATGAAATGGTAAATTCAGATCCAGGAATAGGTACAGGGCGGCGGCGACCGCTGGCATCCGGCTCACCTAACTTATTCTTCAGGAATTCAAGGCCCGTTACTTTCCCATTCTCAGTGAGGACCTTCGTCTGCTGCACATAAAACATCAGATCTGTGCCCTCGGCCTCGGCGTCCTCAATCTCTTCCATTGTCGCCGTCATCTCTTTTATTGAACGGCGATAGCCGGTATGAACCTTCGCCCCCAGTCGTAGAGAGGTTCGTGTGCAGTCAAACGTGGTAAACCCACCACCAAGCACAACAACCTCGCGTCCTTCCTGGACAGGTACGGATTTACCCTCTACCTTTTCCGCCAGGAACGCGATAGCGTTTACCACACCCTCTGCCTCTTCGCCAGGCGCATCCAGCGGGTTACTTGTCCAGGCACCAATCGCCAGATACACGGCATCGAAGCCCTCCGCAAAGAGATCATCGATAGTGAAGTCTGTCCCAAGTTTAACGTTACTTTGCAGATCAACGCCCAGCTGCCAGACATGATCGAGTTCACGGTCCATCACGTCCTTCGGCAAACGGTATTCAGGAATACTATAGCGCAACATACCACCGGGTTGTGGCTGCATATCGAATACTTTACAGTAGTACCCTCTCAGTGCCAGGTAGTACGCACAAATGAGTCCCCCAAGACCAGCACCCACAATAGCAACTTTCTTACCGGTTGGTGGGTCCTTAAGAAAGGGAATGGGTGGATCGAGCAAACAGGTTTCTGCGGCATACCCATGCATACGACAGATGGCGATCTTCTCCTCGACCAGCGCGCCGTGTCAGAAGGCCTGCCGCCGCGCGCTGGTCGAGAAGAAGATCGCCATCTGTCGTATGCATGGGTATGCCGCAGAAACCTGTTTGCTCGATCCACCCATTCCCTTTCTTAAAAACCCACCAACCGGTAAGAAA
>JBGQJX010000464.1:0-3557 GCA_041499255.1 Ktedonobacteraceae bacterium
ACCCGCATTAACCAGGTGCTGGCGATGGTGCCCGAAATCAACGATCCCGCGCTGGCGAATGATGCTGACATCGAACAGGGCTATGTTGAGTTCCAAAATGTGACCTTCAGCTATCCCGGCGCGGAAGAACCGGCTATCTGCGACATTACCTTCAGCGCTCGTCCAGGGGAAGTCACGGCTATCATCGGTGGCACCGGAGCAGGGAAAACGACCCTGATCAACCTTATCCCGCGCTTCTATGATATAGACAGCGGCAGCGTCCTGGTTGACGGCATCGATGTTCGCGAGATGTCGCAGGAGCATTTACGCGCGAAAATCGGCTTTGTACCGCAAAAGGCCGTGTTGTTCTCCGGAACGATCGCCGAGAATATCCGCTATGGGAAAGAAGATGCTTCTGATGAAGAGATACAGCACGCGGCCAATGTCGCGCAGGCCACCGAATTCATCTCAGAGATGAAAGACCGCTTTGATTCCGTGATTGCCCAGGGAGGCACGAACGTCTCGGGCGGCCAGAAGCAGCGACTTTCCATCGCGCGCGCCCTGGTGAGGAAGCCAGAGATCTACGTGTTCGACGATACGTTCTCGGCGCTTGACTTTAAAACTGACGCCCTGCTGCGCGCGGCGCTCAAACACGAAACGCTCTTTGCCACGGTCCTCATCGTTGCCCAGAGGGTGAGCACCGTGATGGACGCGGATCAGATTATCGTCTTAGATGAGGGCCGCATTGCTGGCATCGGCACCCATCGAGAATTGATGAGGACCAGCGAGGTCTATCGTGAAATTGTGACCTCGCAGCTCTCATTAGAGGAAATCGCGGAGGAAATCGCATGAGTATGGAGCGCAGAGAAAGACCAGGCAGCGCTGGTGGTATGGGGCCTGGTTCTATGGGAAGAGGCCCCATGGGCGCCATGGGCAGGCCGGTGGAAAAAGCCAGGGATTTTAAAGGAACGCTCTTGAGGTTCCTTGCCTATTTCGCGCCACAGAAATATCGCTTACTGATTGTGTTTGGCGCGGCCATCATCGGTACCGTGTTCAACATTGTAGGTCCGAAAATCCTGGGATTAGCAACCACCAAACTTTTCGAGGGCCTCATAGCGAAATACCAGGCGCTTCTCAGGCACCAGCCAGCGCCCGCGATTGATTTCAATTATATCGCGACCGTTTTGTTGATTTTGCTTGGACTGTACGTTATCAGTTCCATCTTCATCTACATTCAGCAATATGTGATGGCGGGTGTGGCGCAAAGAATGGTCTACAGGCTGCGGACAGAGGTGGAAGAGAAACTCGCGCGTTTGCCGCTGAAGTTTTTTGACTCTCGCACGCATGGAGAAATTCTCAGCCGCGCCGTCAATGACATGGATAATATCAGCACCACACTGCAACAGAGCCTCACGCAGTTGATTACCTCCGCGGTTACCTTCGTCGGCGTGATTGTGTTGATGCTGATAATCAGTCCATTGCTGACCCTGGTGGTTGTGCTCACCTTCCCACTCAGCTTGCTCGTCACCGTCGTGATTGCGAAACGCTCGCAAAACTACTTCAGGAGCCAGCAGAGAACGCTCGGTGAGCTCAATGGCCACGTGGAGGAAATGTACACTGGCCATAAGATCGTCAAAGTATTCGGACGCGAAGGCCAATCCGTCGACGATTTTAACGAGTTGAACGATAAGCTCTACAATGCTGGCTGGCGGGCACAATTCGTTTCGGGCATTATTATGCCGCTCATGAGGTTTATTGGCAACCTTGGCTATGTCTTCGTGGCCGTCGGCGGCGGTATCTTGGTGACGCAGAACGCGATTTCTATTGGCGATGTGCAGGCATTTATTCAATATGCCCAGCAGTTTACCCAGCCGATTACCATGTTGGCCAATATTGCGAATGTCATTCAGTCAACGATGGCCTCAGCCGAGCGCATTTTTGAATTGCTCGATGAGCAGGAGGAAATCCCCGAGGTTGCGGAGGCGACGGTCATCGAGGCTCCAGAGGGCGCGGTCAAGTTCGAGCATGTTCGGTTTGGGTATAAAGAAGATACTATCCTGATGGAGGATATGAATATTGATGTCCAGCCTGGACAGATGATCGCGGTTGTCGGCCCGACCGGCGCCGGCAAAACAACCCTGGTCAACCTGCTGATGCGCTTCTATGAAGTCAACAGCGGTAAGATCCTGGTGGACGACGTGGATATTACGCAGATCAAGCGCGGCGCGTTGCGTCGCACGTTCGGCATGGTGCTCCAGGACACCTGGCTCTTCAACGGGACCATTCGCGATAATATCGCCTATGGTCGTGAGAACGCTACCGAGGGAGAGATCGTCCGGGCAGCTAAGGCGGCCTACGCCGACCACTTTATCAGGACGATGCCGGAGGGCTATAGCACCGTTCTGAACGAAGAAGCAACCAACATCTCGCAGGGTCAAAAGCAGTTGTTGACCATCGCCCGCGCGTTCCTGGCCGATCCCGAGATCCTGATTCTTGATGAAGCAACCAGTAGCGTTGATACCAGAACGGAGATACAGATCCAGAAGGCGATGACCGAACTGTTGAAGGGCAGGACGAGCTTTGTAATTGCCCACCGGCTCTCCACCATTCGCGACGCGGACCTGATCCTGGTCATGAACCACGGCAGCATCATAGAAAAGGGCACCCACAAGGAGCTTCTGGCCAAAGGTGGCTTCTATGCCGACCTGTACAACAGCCAGTTTACAGGCCGGGCCCTCCAGGAGGAGGCCGTATAGCCCAGCTTTTCAGCGTGTTTTAGGGAACGAATTTGCGCATTACCGGCAGCTCAAAGAGGCTTGAGCTGCCGGTAATGCGTTTTACCATCAACTCCATATTAACTGGCTTTCAGGCGTGCTATTAGCGTGGCAATCCCTTGCGATAGCAAAATTGACCAATTGGCGGATCAAGTGCTCGCCCTGAGCGGCGCCGAAGTTTTGATGGTTGGCAAACACGCGGAGAAATTTGCTCATGCTATAATGTAGACTGTAATCTTGCAACAAGGTGACTACGATACTCTAAGAATTCCAGGATTTCCTCGGAAGGCAGCGAAAACCATGGTGGCGCCATTGCACAAAACTGTTGTCTGCCCGGTCCTCTGGAGGACTCACAGCACGCGAACGCCAGGTCGCGACGCTGATTGCACAAGGAAAATCCAATCGCGAGATCGCCGAGTTACTCGTAGTCAGCGAACGAACCGTCGAAACCCACGTTGCTAACATCATGTTCAAGCTCGATGTTCAATCGCGCAGGCAGATCAGGGCCTGGGCGGTTGAAAAAGGGCTGATCTCACACCAATAAAAATAGATAGCGTTGAAGGAGGTACTACCAATGGGAACCCCCTGGCAGACCATCGTGCAACCAACCGTCGAGGAAATATTGCGCACTTCTCAAGTGCCAGGTATGGTGATAGCCTTGACAAAGGAAGATGGACCCGTCGAACATCTCGTCCTTGGGACCGATGGACGAGCAAGTCCGCTCCGAGCAGAGACCCTCTTTCCCGTCGCCTCGATCACCAAACTGGCGACCGCACTGGCTATTCTGCGCCTGGCAGCGGGTGG
>JBGQJX010000465.1:0-3557 GCA_041499255.1 Ktedonobacteraceae bacterium
GCATTATCTCACATATATTCTCCGTGGCGATAATGATCCCATCTCCTGGCTCCCAAATTCTTGCAAAGTCCTGATTGCCGCCTGCGGCGGCGCCAGGCCAATCTCACACTTCTTTTTCTCATTTGGGTGGGGAGGTTTGGCGATGAAAGGAGAAAGAGTTAAAACAAGAAAGACGAGTACATCGTAAAGCCCGGTACCTTTCTGATTATCCACTTGACAGGGCAATAACAATATGTTATATTTGTTTATAGCAATTAGCAATGACATGGAGAGAATATCGTGAATTTCGGTATCTTGTGATATGATATTTCAGGAATGTAACATGTATTTCCGGGCGCGTTCTATTGTCTGATTGTTGGAGGAAAGCCACTATGCATCCGCGCCATAACATTGCTCGTCAATTACGCTTACTTCTTTTAAGCGGTCTCATCGTAGTAGTCGTCTCACTGTTCTTCACTTTGTCAGCTCGAACTGCCAATGCTGCCTCACCACATGTCGATGTGATGACATTGAATACCGGGATTAGCCCGGCCTCATTGAGTTTTCTCCAAAGAGCCATTACAACTGCTGAAGGAGACGGGGCACAGGTTCTTGTGATCGAGGTCAATACTCCCGGCGGTGATCTTGCTTCGATGAAGTCTATGACCGAGGCGGAACTGAGTAGTACCGTGCCTATCGTTACCTATGTTTCGCCGACCGGTGGTTTCGCCGCTTCCGCGGGAGCTTTTGTCACACTTGCAGCGCCGATAGCTGCGATGGCCCCAACAACCCGCATAGGAGCCTCCAGTCCTATTGACAGCACAGGCGGCGATATCGGTAGCACCCTTAAGGCGAAATTAGAGAATGACCTCGTAGCAGCGATAACGGGCATTCAAAATCGCTACGGTCGCAATGTTCCATTAGCTACTGCAATGGTCACAAAGGCCGCCTCGTATGATGATCAGTCGGCCTATCAAAATAAGCTTGTTGATCTGAGGGCAGCGAGCCTGGGTGATCTCCTTAACCAGGTGGATGGACGTACCGCTAAGCTAAACAATGGCTCCGTCACCTTACATACGGCTGGACTGAGCGTGCAAACAATACAGTCGAGCATGTTCGACTCCTTCTATTCCTTCTTGCTTGATCCAAACGTGATCTTTCTACTTTTCATTGTGGCGATGGTAGGCATTTACCTGGAGATTTCTCATCCAGGCGCTATCCTGCCAGGGGTGACAGGAGGCATCGCCCTGGTGCTCTTTCTCTTCGTGGTGGGATCGATCACTCCCAACTGGGCCGGTTTGGCTTTAATGGTGCTGGCTTTTGTGTTACTGGTCCTGGATTTGCGCCTACCTACACATGGTGTGCTGACGATTGGCGCTATCATTTCCCTGATCTTTGGAGCATTACTCTTCTTTAATAGCGGTGGCCCATATGATGGTCTGCAGGTGAATCCAATCGTGGTGTATTGTATGGCCGGGTTGATGGGCCTTATCAGCTTTACTTTGATCGCCATTGTGGTGCGAACGCGGCGCCGGCCTGTCACTACCGGGATGGAGGGTATGATTGGCGCGACGGCTGTGGCTCTGACCCCACTTCTGCCGGAAGGACGCGTAAGCTATGGTGGTGAGGACTGGGCCGCTGTCCTGAGTGATACCGCTACTTCCGCGGATGCTGGTTCCGCAGTGAAGATCGTTGCTATTGAAGGATTACGCTTGTACGTTCAAGCGGTGCGTTACCAACAGCCTGCTCTGGATGTCAATGCGCATTCTAACACCTCTCTTGAATAATGTTTCTGTCATGAAGGAGGATTTCTATGGATCCTATTCTTTTAACCGTGATTGTGGCAATTGTCCTGGTCATCGTGATTTTTGCCCTCTCCGGACTGCGCGTGGTGCAGCAGTATGAGCGTGGAGTGATTTTTATACTGGGACGATTGATCGGCGCAAAAGGCCCGGGCGTGTTCTGGGTGCCGCCCATTATTACCCGTATGATCAAGGTCGATCTTCGTATCGTTACCCTGACGGTGCCGCCGCAGGAAGTGATTACGCGCGATAACGTAACCATCAAAGTAGCGGCGGTTGTATACTTCTACGTGGTTGACCCGAATGCAGCCGTGGTTAATGTGGTGAACTTTGCCCAGGCAACGACGCAGATCGGGCAGACAACGCTGCGTAACGTCCTGGGGCAGTCGGAACTGGATGAATTGCTGGCACAGCGCACCAAAATCAACCGCGAACTGCAAACCATTATTGATGAGCACACGGAGCGCTGGGGCGTCAAGGTGACCGCCGTCGAAATCAAAGATATTGAACTGCCGGTCTCGATGCAGCGCGCCATGGCGAAGCAGGCCGAGGCAGAGCGAGAGAAGCGGGCCAAGGTTATTCACGCAGAGGGCGAATTACAGGCTTCAGCTGCACTTGCACAGGCTGCGAATGTGATTAGTTCCCAGCCCAGCGCTCTACAACTGCGCTATCTTCAGACGTTGACGGAGATCGCCGTGGAGAAGAATTCGACCATCATTTTCCCCCTGCCGCTTGACCTTGTTGAACCAATCCTTTCGTCGTTGAGGCATGCGAGTGCGGCAGCTGAGAATGGCGATGGCCGTCGTACAATGCCACCATATGTGCCTCCCTCTCCGCAGCCTGAACGGATCTAAAGTCAGCTATGGCGCATGATCGTTAGCGATTGGATCAATTCACAGAAAGCAGGGGACCCACACTATCACCTGGTTTGGGTCCCCTGCTTTCTGCGCGAAATTTTTATAACGAATGATTTTCTATTTGTTTGGCGCGCAGGTATTCTGCGCAAGTGCGGTAGGTTTCCTCGGAAATCAACCCTCTGGACATATAGTGATTGAGCATAATATCCAGTTTCAAAATACTGATCAGGTTGTAACCATGATGTCGCAATCGTTCGGCAGCGCCATGCTCACGGTCAATGAGCACGATGACGTCCTTTACCTTTAAACCATTTTCTTCTAGCAGTGCTGCTGTTTCCAGGACGCTACTGCCCCTGGTGATCAGGTCATCCATGATGAGAGCGGTGTCGCCGGAGGTGAAATGGCCCTCAATCCCGCGTTTTCCTGTTCCCTCAGGATGGCTGCGAGCATAAATAAAGGGATTGTTAGTTTCCAGTGAGTAGGCACAAGCCAGGAGCAATCCGCCTACAGGTACTCCAGCTACAACCCCAAAGGGATGAACTCGCGGACGGCGCAAAGATTGAGCCAGGTTAATTTCTTGTTGCATTAATTTGCTGGCGACACGTAATGCGGTTGGGTTGCTGATAAGTACCTTGGGGTTCACAAAAACAGGTGAGCTGACTGCGGATTCGCTCACTGTGAAATTTCCGAATTGTACTGCTCCAAGATCGAACAGCATTTGTGCCAGCCACAGATTGTCGAGAGACTGCTCTTTCATGGGAGGGGCACCGCCTTCTTTCTTTTCTTTCTATGTTCCTTTCTTCGCGAAGAAAGGGCTGCCTTGTCAGTATACCATATCGAGTCTTTCAAGCCAACCAGTTAAAGCTCATCCAGGGCGATTTAAAAGTCGTTTTTGCAGGGTTGCAAGAGATGCGCCGCC
>JBGQJX010000466.1:0-3551 GCA_041499255.1 Ktedonobacteraceae bacterium
GTCTCGGCCTACACCATGCAGGGCATACCAGAACTGCTTGCCGGGATTGAAAAGATGCTCGATACCTCGCCGGAGCGGCAAAACATTGCTCGTCCCCGTCTACCGGTTGACCGGGTTTTTACCCTGACAGGCTTTGGTACCATTGTCACCGGAACGCTGCTCGACGGCAACTTCAAAGTCGGGCAGGATGTTGAGATCTTGCCACAGGGCTTGAGGACACGTATCCGCGGCCTGCAAACGCACAAAAATAAAGTCGATGTTGCCCATCCGGGTAGCCGCGTGGCCATGAACCTCGCCAGTGTCTCTCGTACGGACCTGGAGCGTGGAAATGTCATCGCTCTGCCGGGACAACTTCGCCCGACCATGCTCGTCGACGCCCATATCCAATTGCTGGCCGATGCTCCCCGTTCGCTCGCGCACAATACGCAGGTGGATGTATATAGTGGATCACAGGAAGTGCCTGCGCGTGTACGGCTGCTCGATGTTGATGAGTTGCAACCGGGGCAGAGCGCGTGGGTACAACTGCGCATGAGCCGACCAGCAGTGCTGGCGCGCCGCGACCGTTTCATCTTGCGCATCCCCTCGCCCAGCACCACTATTGGTGGCGGCGAAATTGTCGATGTGCAGCCGCGCTACCATCGCCGTTTTCAGGCTGCGGTACTCAACCGCCTCGAAACACTGGAGCACGGTGTGCCGGAAGAACTGGTGCTGGCTGCGTTAGATAGAAGGACACGTGTTGCAGGGGCGCCAAATTCCGCCGCCAAAGGTCAGGCATATAAAGGGTTCAACGGCTACGAATTGGCGGAGATCGCGAAGCAGGGCAATCTAGCCGTGGATGTGACACAACAGACCTTGGAGACGTTGTTACAAGAAGGACGCGTACGGCGCATAGGGACGGCGTGGTTCGCGCAGTCGGTGTGGGATGCCCTGGCAGAGGAGACGGCGCGCTTGCTGAGTGAGCAGCACCGCCAACATCCCCTGCGTAGCGGACTCTCAAAGGAAGAATGGCGCACGCGCCTCAACCTTCCTGCGAAAATGGCGGTTGAAGTGTTCGCCGCCCTGCAGGCGGAAGGCGTAGTTGCGGAAGCTACAACAGCGGGCAGCACAATACGTCTACCCGATTTCATACCAAGTTTTAACAAGGCCCAGCAGCAGCAGGTCGAACAATTGCTGCGCCGCTTTCGCGAGAATCCTTATACACCGCCAGACCGTAATGAGGCGGAGGCAGTGGTAGGCGCTGAAGTGCTGAACGCATTGATAGAGCAAGGACAATTAGTGAAACTGGGTGACGGAGTGCTTTTTTTGCGGGAAACCTATGACCAGGCCATAACCACGTTGGTCCAGTTTCTGCGCGAGCATGGTACAATGACCGTAGCCGAGGCACGGGATGTGTTGGGCGCAACACGAAAATATATCTTGCCACTTTTAGAGCACATGGACGCGCTAAAAATGACTCGCCGTCAGGGAGATCAACGCGTACTGGGAACCCAGGCACAGGTAAATCACCCGTAGGGGCGGGGGAGGAAGAGAGGAAGGGAGGGGACGCAGCCGCATCCGGGGGATGAAGAAGGCAGCGTCGCCCTCGTCCTGGTCATCTTACTGCACATCACATATCATCGCGCTATATAGCACAATGTAATGTGGTGTTCCATTCTGTTGCAGAATGCGTTACAATAGTGGGTGCAAAATAGCAAGTAAAGGCGCGGCAGAATACGCCTACATGGAGAAAGGGCGCAACAGGTTGCGTTCCAATGAGAAGTATGCCAATCGAAGTTTTGGGTGAGCGATACCAATTAGGAGAACCTATAGGTCGAGGCGGCATGGCCACTATTTATCGTGGCCAGGATATGCGTATGGATCGTGTAGTAGCCATCAAAGTACTGCGCGAAGTCTATAGCACCGATCCAAAGTTTGTGACTCGCTTTCAACGCGAAGCAAAAGCTGCATCATCATTACAGCACCCTAATATAGTGCAGGTCTACGACTACGGCCAGACCGATGGAAACTATTTCATTGTCATGGAGCTGGTGGAAGGTACGGACCTGCGCCGCTACTTGCGCTCGCGCGGCGTCCTCGCCGTCGATCGCGCTATCATCATTGCCCATGATGTTGCGCTTGGACTGGGGGCGGCCCACCGCCGCGCTATAGTGCATCGCGATGTCAAACCTCAAAACGTGCTGGTGGGACGGGATGGTTCGATCAAGCTCACCGATTTCGGCATCGCCAGCGTCTATAAGGATATTAACGCCGAACGCCTCACTACCACTGGCATGACTCTTGGCACTGTGCAATACTACGCGCCAGAGCAGGCCCAGGGCGAAATTGTCAGCCCGGCTGCCGACGTCTATGCTCTCGGCATCGTCATGTACGAAATGCTTACCGGGCGCACACCTTTTGATGGAGATACCCCTGTAGCGGTAGCTATGCAGCATATCCAGGACCTGCCGACTCCCCCCACATACTACAATCCCAATATCCCCCCGGCCCTGGAAGAGGTTATCCTGCGCTGCCTGGAGAAAGAGCCAGAGCGGCGCTACCGCGATGGTAGTACGCTTGCCCGTGCCCTGGAGTTGTTGGGCGAAACGGAGGTTGACGAAGTCTTACCAGGAGCCGTAACACCAGGAGCGCTACAAACGCCTGGCGGTCTAGCAACCTATACACAGTATCCCGGCGCTGGCAATCAGCGCCAGTCCACTTCATCTCCTAACAATATGGGATATCCCTCGAGCAATGGCGCGTCTCGCCAACAAGATCCGCTTATAATTGCCAGTCAACCGGCATACAATAATCAAGCGGATCTCTCCATCTATCCACGCAGCACACAGCCGCGTGCCAGCTCTGTCCCCTATGATAGGCGTGATTCGCGTTTTGCCAGCATCGTTACCGCGCTCATCCTGCTGGCAACGTTATTATTACTGGGTTTTAGTATATACCTGGCGATTCAACTCAATTTCATTCGTTTTCCCTGGCTGGGCGGCTCAAACCCTACTCCGACGATTACTGCCCAGCAAATCCAGGTTCCCGATTTGCGCGGTTTAGCATACCAGGATGCGCTTAAAATGGCAACCGATGCAGGTTTTCACTTAAAAGTCGCGAATGGTATTACCACGGGCATTGTGATCAACCAGGACCCCGCGCCGCCTCTCCTTGCCCCCAAAGGCTCCGCTATACAGGTTACTCTGGGTTCCGCGACACAGCAGACGGTCGTGGTACCGCCTGACCTGGTTGGCAATACGCTCAGCGGAGCGGAACAGATTTTGACCAACGCGGGTATCAGCTATACTGTACGCCCGGATGGCACAAATCCAAATAATCCGACACCAAATATTGTATCAAGAGTGGATCCACCGAGCGGCACTACGATGCCAAAGGATCGTACCGTTATTCTCTATGTGCAGAACTTCACCAATGGAACCCCCACGGTGACGCCAACCATGGATCCGACGCCGACAAATACACCGTCGCCAACGCCAACGAAGACGCCAACACCAACGCCGACGCCGTCGCCAACACCATCACCGGCGACGTCGCCAACACCTAAGGGGCCATAA
>JBGQJX010000467.1:0-3542 GCA_041499255.1 Ktedonobacteraceae bacterium
CGTCTTGGCAAAGATAGGCAAAGGATGGTTTTCGGCATGGATCACCGGGAGACGACTGAGCCAGACTACATGGTCTTTGTTCGTGTTCTGTGCCTCACCAAAAGTGAAGCTCATACCCAGTTGGTGCGCAAGGGCTTCAGCGTTGGAGCGACTCCTGGCTTCTTGAAGAGCGACGACATCTGGCTGCTGCTGTTGAATGACGCTGGCAATGAGTGGAAGCCGATTTTCTCCTCCAGCAAGAATATTGTAACTGAGGATACGTAATGTCATTAACAACCCTTTCTGTAACGAGTCTACGCTCGTCATTCCGGCTCTAGCGCGTTCTGCTTGCTCACCATGCTCAAGCCTCTCCTTAGTATACTTATTGTTATCATGGGTGACACTAGAAGTATATCCCTTCACAGCATATCACTTGAGTAGTACTTCCGTCAAGGTATATCCTTCTGATACACTAACCTTACTACAAGAGGGGAGAGAGTATGATACGGATACGGGTGAAAGAGGTAGCACAGGCAAAGGGTATTGGCATGTTAAAGTTGTCCAGGCTTGCCGATGTGAGCTATCGTACCGTGCAGGGAGTCTGGCGTGACCCCTATCGAGAGATTAGCATCAAGACACTGGAAAAGTTCGCCAAAGCTCTTGACGTATCTTCTCATGAACTGATTGAAGATGTACCTGACGAAACACCCACATAAAGAGAGCTCTACCACCTGATTAAAATCAGCGCAAGATCTCAGACTCTTGCTACTCCTGTATCCCTTCTGTACGTCCTCGCTTCAGTTCATAGAAGTGGGGTTGCTGGAGCAACCAGGATACGTGGTCCCACAGCTCTCCAGCTTCGGAGCCACGCGGCACCCTCGAGATCACGGGCCCGAAAAACCCATACTCCTGATTGTCTACAACCAGCCAGGGCGAACCGAACGCGCCATACCTGGTGACTGCTTCATAGTGGTCCGCTATAACCTCATCCTGTGTAGAGGAATCATCCAGGGCCCGGCGGAGCAGGGTACGGTCAAGCCGGGCCTCTTCTAAGGCAGCTTCGAGTACGTCTTCGGAATCCATGCGTTGTCGACGCTGCGCCTGGCCCAATGCCAGGTAAAGTCGATCAATGGAGGCATTCCCTCCCTCTCGACGCGCTTGCACAAGAACTCTCAGTGCACTGCCACTCTTCGCGTGGATGTCGGCCTCAGCGTCGTGCCCGCGATTCATTTCGCTCAGACTCAACACGTGCCACTGGATCTCCAGTTGCCTGTGTTCTTGCACTTCTCGCACCCAAAGCGAGGTTTGCCAGGTCCAGGGGCAGATGGGGTCGAAGTAGAAACGCACAGTCATCATTGTTTGATCGGCCTTTCTGGTTCTCTGCCACCCAGGGCTGAGCATCTGGCTTGTTGTGGTTCAACGCAACCAACAACTTAGCCGGCACGTTGGGAGCCCGACCAATGCAAAACAGGCAGGCGGCGATCAGAATGAGGCCGTCGCCCGGTGGCAACCTCAATGAAGGCAACCTCATCCTGGGCGAGATCCGCAGGGCGTGTACCATCGAGCGCTTTATCGAGCAAGTCTGCCGTGATGGCGCCGGCCAGGGGAGTAATATATGGAGACCTGCCAAGAGCATCGGTCAGGTCGAGTCCATGCACCGCTAACTCAAGAACACGAGTCGGTAAGAACTCGTCCATGGTCATAGGGCCGAAGAAGGCGGGGCCAATATAGTCGGGCGGTACTTTTTTCACTGCTTCGTGCATCTCGCGTGCAGTCTGGCTGATGGCCGCAGAAATCTCTTGCGGCGTCTTGCCCTTCACGGCATCAACGGCGAAGTCAAGCACCACAGGACTCCACTGGCTCGAATCGAAATCGAAGAAGCTGACCTGGTTTCTCTCCGCAGAGGCGCTAGCCTCACCTTCTGCCAGTTCGGGCAACATGTGGGCACCGATGTTGATATGGGCGACCAGTGCTAAAACGTTCCAGCCAGTGCATCTGGTCGGTCGCTGCCAATCCTCATCAGAAAGGGTAGTGAGCGTCTTCTGAAGAGCATCCAACTCCTCGGACATCGCCTTGATGTTGTCGGCATAGGTGAACTGACGGGGCTGCTTTTT
This sequence comes from Ktedonobacteraceae bacterium, assembly GCA_041499255.1. Classification (GTDB taxonomy): domain Bacteria; phylum Chloroflexota; class Ktedonobacteria; order Ktedonobacterales; family Ktedonobacteraceae; genus UBA11361. The sequence goes on from JBGQJX010000467.1 coordinate 2,094, forward strand.
ACTCGTGGTCATGTGCATCACCTCCAGGGGACCTGCGAAAAACACGTTGTAATGTAGTATAGTATACACTACAGCTTATAATTTAGTATAGTATACATTACACTGATTTCAGCCATTCATCTTTGAGCAAACCAAAATAATGTTCGTCCTCAAATTGGCCCCGGAAGAAGTAGCGCTGGCGCAAATTTCCCTCGTACGTGAAGCCAAGCTTGAGCAATAGACTCTTGGAGCGCGTATTCTCAGGAGCAACGTCTGCTTCAATACGATGCAATCCCAGCTCGGTAAACCCGTAGGTCAGAATAGCTGACATCGCCTCGGTCATAATGCCCTGTCGCCAATACGCGCGATGGAGATCGTAGCCGGTTTCGGCATAATGAAAGTCAGGACCGAAATGAAAGAAGGTGCATGAACCGATGACGGTATCTTCTCCTTTGAGCGTAATTCCCCAGAATATGGTTTCGCGCCGATCATAAAGGTCTTGTAGTCGCTGAATCAACGCGCGGGTGTCGTCGATAGACTGATGAGGCTCCTGTCCATAGAACTCCATTACCTCCTGATCAGACATGATCGCAAAGAGTGCTTCAGCATCAGTTGGCCGAATTTGGCGAAGGTGCAACCTGTTTGTGGTGAGAGCGGGAAAGTGCGTAAATGCCGCATCTATGGTCATAGAAAGCTTCCTTCTTCTGTAACAATAGCCTTTTCCCCCATCATATCATATCTGTTCAGCTTGTTGCCCATGCGAGCTACTGCTTCGGATCGATCTTGGCAATCCCCTTGACCAGTTTCGCAACATCGGAGTCAGGCGGCGGTACGAAATACCTGCCGAGGGCAGGCAGGTCACCGGCCTTCACGCCGAACACGGCGATCTCTATCAAAATGAAACAAAGGCATGATAGTTCCTCCTGTGCTTAGCGCATAAACATGACGTTTCCGTCCCTGGTGTATGAACGCTCAGAAGCAGGTTTTTTTTACCCTCGACTATCCCACGTGATACGCAACAAGGCGTCGTGTGAGCCATAGTGCTCTGTCAATGCTTCTTTGCCACCCTGCACACCCCGGCTTACGGTCGCCCTCCGTCCATAGTAGGGGCGATGCCTTGTGCTCGCCCTCGTCCCTTGACAGCAAGGTCACCCATCGTGTATAAAGAAGTCATACGTATGACTAGTTGCCTGACAAGGGAGAAAGATACCAATGACAGAGAAAGAAGCCCTTTTCACCCCAACGAGCGTAGATGTCGCTCGTCGAGCAGGGGTTTCACAATCCGCGGTTTCCCTTGTCTTCGGGGGGAAAGCTGCTGGGAGAGTGGGGAAGCGGACTCAGGAAGTGATCCTGCGCGCGGCTCGCGAGTTAGGCTATCGTCCCAATCGTGCTGCCCGGACGCTGCGCTCCGGTCGATCCCGCCTGGTGGCTCTGGCTGTTCCCGACGTGAGCAATCCTTTCTTTGCAACC
>JBGQJX010000468.1:0-3536 GCA_041499255.1 Ktedonobacteraceae bacterium
GTGATACGGGCAGTAGCGAGGGACTGGCAGGCATTGCACACGACATTCTTATGACTGAGCATGACACCTTTGGGCAATCCCGTCGTGCCGCTACTATATGGGAGCGTGAGTAAATCTTCCCATAGTGGCGCCGGGGACGCGGGCGGCGTAGGCGCGTAAGTGCGCACCAGGTCAGCGAAGGAATGCGCCTGGGAGGGAAGAGACTGCTGACCATGACCAACAACAATGATATGTTCCAACGCTGGCGTTTGCGCGCGCACTGCCTGCACTAGTGACAGCAATTCGTACTGCACTACGATTGCCACAGCCTCGCAATTGCTCAATTGATAAGTTACTTCGCGCTCCTTGAAAGATGGATTCACGGGGCTGATGATTGCGCCGATACGCGCAAGGGCGAACCAACTTACAAGAAACTCAGGTCGATTTGTCATAAGTAAGCAGACCCTGTCACCCTTACGTACCCCCAGGTCGAGCAAAGCGTTGCTAAAAGCATTGACCAGCGCATCCAGCTCGCGGTACGTCAGATTCAGGTCCCTAAAGATCACAGCCTCGTTCTCAGGGAAACGCTCGGCAGTACGTGACAGTATTTCCGCGTAGGGATGCGATGGGTATGGTAACGACGGGCGGAAAAGCTCTGCTTGAATAGATGAGCGATTGGTTGATATGGAATCAGTTCTGTCGGTCATATCTCTTCTCTCCCAGTTAACATCATCTGAAGTATATCCTTCCTTTTCGTGGCCTCCCCGGCACGTTCAACCTTGAGGTGTGACTTCTCATGAAAATACTCTGTGAAAAGGTCAGGTTAGTAAATACTAACCAACAAGCTCTTCATAGTCAAGCCTCGTGCTCATTACTTGACAACAACATAAAAATGACCATATACTTAGTTCATCTAAGTAATAGATAGACTAATTGCTAGTCGCGCTAAGTAAAACACAGGAAACAGACCTATGATAGAGCATCCTTCTAAAAATGAGTTGGACATTGCCGACGCTTTGCTTGATCTTATTCCCAGTCTTCTGCAACAAATTCGCGCGGATATTCCCCGCGAAGCCGGTTCCGCAAACGTAGCTCCGGAATTGCGTGACATCTCCGAACTACGCGCGACTACTGGACAGATCAGGCTTATGCGCATTCTAGTCACACATCAGCGTTGCATGATGCAGGAAATAGCCGACCAGTTAGACGTAGCCCCACCAACTGTGACCGCCATGATCAAACGACTGCTGGCGCTGGGATTCGTCGAACGTGTACGCGATGAACAGGACTGGCGCGTGGTCTGGGTGTCGCCTACTGAACGCGGGCAGCGCGCGGTAACCCTGTATGACCAGTTCCGCCGCGCCAACTTACAACGCCGCCTGGCACACCTGGATCAGGAAGAACTTGCTCGACTCAGTGCAGCACTACCTGTCCTCCACCATCTGATCGAAATACTTCCTTTCGACACTGCTGAGCGTAGCTAGACGCTGCTGCGTCGTTGCAGGGTCGCATTTTGAGGAGAACTATGACGATCACAGTTGAGAAACTATCACGCTCCTTTGGGGAAATACAAGCAGTGAAAGGCATTGATCTTAATGTCGAACACGGCGAAACCTTTGGCTTTCTTGGACCAAATGGAGCAGGAAAAAGCACCACGATCAAAATGCTCTGTACCTTGCTGCGCCCGACCAGCGGACGAGCATGGATCAACGGCTACGATATTGAACGCGAAGCCTCGCGGGTACGCCAGAGCATCGGTATCGTCTTTCAAGATCCAACACTTGACGAGTATCTTACAGCAGAACAGAACCTCTATTACCACTGCATGATCTACCACACACCGCGCAAAACACGCGAGACGCGCATAAGCGAGGTACTCCAACTTGTCGGCCTCGACGAACGCCGCAAGGACGTCGTCAAAACCTTCTCCGGCGGTATGAAACGCCGTCTAGAGGTCGCGCGTGGCCTGCTGCACGAACCCCAAACACTCTTTCTCGATGAGCCAACCGTTGGGCTTGATCCACAAACACGACGCAGCGTCTGGGAGCATGTGCTGCGACTGCGTGAGAGAACAGGTCTCACCATCTTTATGACGACTCACTACATGGAAGAAGCCGAATATTGCGATCGCATCGCCATCATCGACCATGGTCAGATCGTCGCCCTCGATACTCCCATGGCGCTCAAACGCAAGGTCGGCCAGGACCAGGTATGCCTCACCACATCCGCGCCCGAACAGGCCGCGACCATTCTTGAACAACATCTCGGTCATCCTGTGCGCCGCACAGACAATGCCATTTATGCAGAGGGAGAGAATGGGCAGGCGTTAGCCGCCAGCTTAATTCGCCAACTTATACTGGCGGATATCGATGTGCTTGGAGTGAACGTGACCGCCCCCACGTTGGAGGACGTTTTTGTCCTCCTCACCGGTCGAGTCATTCGCGACGAGTCTGCCAGCGCCAAAGAGCGCATGGGGTCTCGACTGCGCAGTCGCGGTCGTTTACGCCGCTAGACAGGGAGTCCAAAAATGCTTAAAACGACACAGCCAGCAGCAGTTCCTCAAATCTCACCTGAAAACAGGTCTTCTCCTATACTTTTTATCGATCCAGAAGGCATTGCCATGATCTGGTTGCGCGATATGGTGCGCTTATGGCGACAACGTTCGCGTTTACTTGGAGCAATAGCGCGAGCGCTCGTCTGGCTTTTCGCCCTGGGATTTGGCCTGCGCGGTTCGCTCGGTTCTATCGCCGGTTTTAACTACGAACAGTTTGTCTTTCCCGGTGTGATCGCCATGACGGTCATCTTTAGCGGCCTCCAATCGGCGATTTCGATTGTCTACGACCGCGAGTTCGGCTTCCTGAAGGAAGTACAGGTAGCGCCGACCCCGCGTTCAACGCTGGTGATCGGGAAATGTCTGGGAGGCGCTTCAAGCTCGACTATCCAGGCGCTGATCATACTGATCTTTGCCCCTTTTGCCTCGGTGGCCCTGACTCCCCTGAACGTTCTTGCCACAGTAGTAGCAACCTTTGTCACCGCTTTGGCAATCTCTGGCCTGGGTGTCGTCATCGCTATGTGGATCACCGACTTCGAAAACTTCGGCACCATCCAGAACTTTATCACCCTGCCACTCTTCATGTTCTCAGGGGCCATCTTCCCCACCCGCCAGGTGCCGCCATGGTTCCACACAATTCTACTGCTCAATCCCCTCACCTATGGCGTCAACGCCATTCGCGGTGTACTCCTGGGTTATGATACCGCCAGCGTACCCCTGAATCTGGCGGTATTGTTGGTCTTTACAGTGGTGATGATCGTTATAGCAATTTGGATGTCGCGTAGAGAGGTGTAGCCCTCCGCTATTCACCACATTGTGGACAAACGTTGAACATAAAAGTTCTCCTTATCACAAAAACCACAAACATCCAGTAATTATGGCAAAAGGGCTTGCGTATGACGTAACGTCATACTCTACACTTGGGAACGAACAGGTGAGGGTCAGAACCAAATATCAGGCTCTACAGAATGAACATGAAAGGACATCATTTATGATACAAAAACAC
>JBGQJX010000469.1:0-3524 GCA_041499255.1 Ktedonobacteraceae bacterium
AAGCTTATAACGATACACTGCAGGGGCGCACTATTCGCGGCGTGATTGAGTTCTACTGACATCTCCCCCGCATGAATGCTGGGGGGTTCTGATTGGCTCCCTCTCAGTTGCTTTCGCCTTCGAGATCAACGCTTCACAGCTGAGGGCTGTATCAGGCAGCCCGTCCACAGGCCGAGCATAAAGCTCCTGTGGCACCTGCACTGTTACCATGCAGGCCAGTCCTATGACTGTTGGATGTTTGTTCAGAGACTTGCGTCTCTCACGAGTTGTACATCTCGTGTAGCATTGAAAGTTGGTACGCTAATGTTTTTACCCAAGGAAACGATTTACCTTGGAACCGCTGAAACACTATTGAGTTTTCAAGGTGCTAAAACAAGTGTACTAGCACTGTCTAGACTTTTATTGATTACCCATAGATTGAGTAGTGCCGCTGCTTAAAAGACGGGGGCTTTCAAGCCCGATTTCTGTAAAGAGCAAGTCAGAGATGGCCATCGTGGTCATCCAGGAAGACCCGCACGGTACGTTTTTTCATGAAGCAACTGAACATCCTACAAAGGGAGGCTACACATGAACATTGCACAGGGACTCGCACATGCAAAAAAAGTCTATGGTAATCGCCAGGCTGTCGTTTGTGGGGACATACATTACACCTGGATTGACTTTGACCAGCGCACAGACGCAGTGGCACGTGGGCTGGCATCTCTTGGAGTGCAACGGGGTGATCGGGTGGCGGTATTGATGCTCAACTGTCATCGCTACCTGGAATTGTACTATGCGTGCGCGCGCATGGGAGCAGTCATCGTACCACTGAATATTCGCCTGGCGCGCCCAGAAATCGTCTTCATTCTGAATGATAGCGAGTCAAGAGCGCTGGTGGTAGACAAAACCTTTGCCCCCTATGCTACTGGCCGGGACACATTTCCTACAGTCCAGGCCGTTATCTTTGCTGGCGATGAGACACCCACTGATATGGTGAACTATGAGGACGTGGTGAGTAAGGGCACGCACATGCAAGAGAGCGTCGATCAAGAGATGGAGGACGATGATCTCTCAGGCCTTTATTATACTGGCGGCACCACAGGACGAGCCAAAGGAGTGATGCTCTCGCACAAAAATGTCGTCTCAAACGCGATACACGTCATTTTGTCAGCCGGCTACAATGATCGCGATGTGTATCTCCACGCCGCACCGATGTTTCACCTGGCTGATATTGCTTCGACATTCTCCATTACTATGCTTGGCGCTCGCCATGTCTTCATACCCCTATTCAACCCTGTCCATGTGCTGCAAGCTATACAACAAGAGAAGATAACAAGGACGCTGCTTGTGCCCACGATGATTAATGCCATACTGAACCATCCCGATGTTGACCAGTATGATATTTCCAGCCTGCACAGCCTGATTTATGGAGCATCTCCAATGCCGGTGGAACTGCTCAAAAAGGGGTTGGAAAAGTGGGGCAAAGTGTTCCGCCAGGGCTATGGTATGACCGAAACAGCGCCTTTGCTGACTGCATTAGACCCGTTGGATCATATTCCTGACGGCACGCCGGCAGAGGTGCAGAGACTTACCTCGTGTGGCAAGGAAGTACTTGGCGTCGAGGTGCGCGTGGTCAATGCCGAAGGTGAGGATGTGAAGCCGGGGGAGATCGGCGAGATCATCGCGCGAGGTCCGAACGTTATGCAGGGCTACTGGCGTATGCCGGAGGCGACCGCCGCGGCGATTGTGGAGGGCTGGATGCATACGGGCGACCTGGCGACAGTGGACGAGGACAATTACATCTATATCAAAGATAGAGCCAAGGATATGATCATTTCGGGCGGCGAGAATATCTATTCGGTCGAGGTGGAGAACGCGCTCTATACGCACCCAGCGGTGCTGGAGGTAGCGGTCGTGGGCATACCAGATGATACGTGGGGCGAGGCGGTTCACGCAGTGGTCGTATGTAAGCCGGGGATGAGCGCAACTGGTGATGAGTTGATCGCACATGCACGCACGCTGATCGCGAGTTACAAGGTTCCACGGAGTATCGAGTTTCTGCCAGAAGCTCTGCCCAAGAGCGGGGCGGGAAAGATTCTCAAGCGAAACCTACGCGATAAATATTGGGTTGGGAAGAGCAGGAAAGTGAATTAAGGAAGTCAGTGACGGACGGTGGTCTGAATTGCTGAGCAACCGGCAACCTGGATAATACGTATATTATTTTTGTACAATAGATATACGCAGCAATATGCTTGCTAGCGGTTACTCAAACGTAATAACCACCTGAAGAGTAAAAGGCACTGCTGGTCGCCTGTAAAGATGGTGATTGGCAGTGCAAATTTATGTCTTTCAACTTTGAGGAGAAAGGCTGAATATCAGATTTCTTCTAAAGTTTAGGATATACTGTAGGTATTATCGGCAAAATACCAAACTTGGAAGGGAAGGATATACTTACAACCCTTAAAAGGTCCGTGGCGCCAAATGTCGATTAGCTGAATACATTGCAATACAAAGGAGCCTATCATGACACAACGCGAAGCGGTGATTGTTGAAGCAGTTCGCACCGCAGTGGGGCGCAAGGGCGGACAATTGAAGGACTGGCACCCGGTAGATTTGCTGGCCCAGACGCTCTCAGCCCTGGTTCAACGCACGAAAATTGATGCCGGCCTGGTAGAGGATGTGATCATTGGCTGTGTAAGCCAGGTGGGAGAACAGAGTATAAACGTAGGACGGAATGCGGTTCTCGCAGCGGGTTTTCCCGAGGCGGTGCCAGGTACAACGGTTGATCGACAATGTGGGTCGAGCCAGCAAGCAATCCACTTCGCGGCGCAAGGTGTGTTGAGCGGTGCTTATGACGTGGTTATCGCAGGTGGGGTTGAGTCAATGACACGGGTGCCGCTGGGATCGTCATATATGCAAGGTCCGGGAGCCCCCTTTGGCAGCCAGATGCTGAAACGCTATGATAACGGACTGGTTCACCAGGGCATCAGCGCCGATTTAGTGGCGCAGAAGTGGGAGATCAGCAGGAGAGAACTCGACGAGTTCAGCCTGGAGAGTCATCGTCGAGCCGCGCAGGCTACTGCCGAGGGACGCTTCAGCAGCCAGATTGTCCCAATTCCTGTGAAGAACGAGGACGGTACGACGAGCATGTTTGAGAGGGATGAAGGCATCCGTACAGATACCAGCTTCGAGAAGCTAGCCAGCCTCAAACCTGCTTTTAAGCCCGATGGGCTGATTACCGCTGGTAATTCCTCACAGATCAGCGATGGCGCAGCAGCTGTGCTGATCATGGAGGGCGGGACAGCCGAGCGATTGGGGCTGAAACCGCGCGCACGCTTTGTTTCTTTCTCCCTGGCAGGAGATAACCCTATCCTGATGTTGACCGCACCCATTCCCGCAACATTTAAGGCACTCGCACGGGCTGGCCTGACAATGGATGATATCGACCTGGTAGAGATCAATGAGGCGTTCGCCAGTGTTGTGCTGGCGTGGCAACGCGAGACCAGGGCAGATTTGCAAAAAGTCAACGTCAACGGCGGAGCCGT
>JBGQJX010000470.1:0-3492 GCA_041499255.1 Ktedonobacteraceae bacterium
GTGCTTTAACCCCGCCTATTCCAGAACTCATACCGGATTCGTTCACCGCTAGTCTGATTACAGTATATCATACAATGCAGGTAAGCATCATCTTGTCGTCTGTTACTTTGTTACTTTGTTACCGACGTGTGAGCATGCAACAATGCACTTGAGTTTGCTGACGAGCTTACTTCTTTGAGTGGAAGAGGTATGAATTCTGTGACTCATTTGTGATTTTGTAATGGGTTGCTGTGATAGTTTTGTAACGCTCAGGAACTATAATAGTTCGTTGGGAACCGAATCGGGTAGAAATGTTGCTTGCTAATGCGCAACAAGCTGCTCAGAACAGCGTGTATCTTGAAAGAAGGAAAAGCCCCCTGTCCCGGCTATGCCAAATTACCAGGAAAACAAGAAAAAGAAGTGCAAAGGCATCTCCTGCCACGCGTTCAAGCAGATTGTTGGCGAAAGGAGGTGATTACTGAAAAGGTACGTGACAGAAACGCGGAGTGCATTGTCAGAAGGGTATTGAGCGAAACGATGATAGTGTTGGATGTCGTTAACAGTGTCAGTTTGAGAATTGCGTTACGAACGATCGAACGCTTTACTACAGTTTAAACAGAAGGTGAAACATCATGTCAATGATTTGGAAAAGAGACCCCGTTGAAGCGCTACTGCCGCTTCGCGATGTTATGAACCGCTTGTTTGAAGAGAGCTTTGTCTGGCCAGGACGCCTTGAGGTATTTACTGGCCGCAGCTTCCCGGTAGATGTCTACGAGTCGAAGGATAAGAGTGGATACGTTGTTGAGGCACCGCTGCCAGGAGCAAAACCAGAGGAAATTTCGATCTCGGCGGTAGGTGATACACTGACTATCAGCTATGCGACCAAGGGTGAGGAGAAGGTTGAAAAACCAAATTATGTGCGGCGCGAGCGCTACGAAGGCGAGATGTCCCGCACGATTACACTCCCCACGCAGATCCAGCCTGAAAAGGTTGAAGCCACTTTCGAGAGTGGTGTCCTGACCCTCCATATACCCAAGTCTGAGGCAGCCAAGCCGAAACAGATCGAAGTGAAGGTGAAGGAAGCAGCAGGCACTCGCTAAGCGGTGTAGGTGATGGGGGTATGGCCTCTTATCAGTTCTTGTCGTGCTTATTGGCATAGGTTGTACTCTGACGGGCTATGATGGCGAGTTGTTGAGGGGTGAGGGCCACCTGGTCCTCACCCCCTCTTTTATGTATTCTCGTGCTCAGAATTTATACGAATAAGCATGAACTTCGTGATGATTGTACAATGATGGTGATAGATGTCATGATTATTGACTTGTCTGAGATAGAGAAGTGAAGTATGCAGCAACTGAGTGAGAATGCTCAACGGGTACTGGAAGCCCGGTACTTGCGGCGAGATGCGCAGGGGAAGGTCAACGAAACGCCAGAACAGCTCTTTGCCCGCGTGGCACGAGCCATCGCACACGCAGAGCTTCTGATTGGCAATCGGGAGCAATCGTCACTCTGGGAGGAGCGCTTCTACAAGCTCCTGAGCAGCCTTGACTTCCTGCCCAATTCGCCCACCTTGATGAACGCCGGTACACCCCTCGGGCAACTTTCTGCCTGTTTCGTGCTGCCCATTGAGGACAGCATGGAATCCATTTTTGCCGCCCTGCGGGATATGGCCCTGGTGCAGCGCTCGGGTGGCGGTACTGGTTTTAGTTTCGGCCGGTTGCGCCCCGATGGCGATCGCATTGCGTCCACCGGGGGCACATCTTCAGGGCCACTCTCCTTTATGAATATCTTCGACTGCGCAACTGAAAACATCAAACTTGGCGGCAAACGACGCGGGGCCAATATGGGTGTGTTGCCGGTCGATCATCCTGATATTCTCGCCTTCATCGATGCGAAGCGTGCGGGGGGGAGACTGGCGAACTTTAATCTTTCTGTCGGTATAACTGATGCTTTCATGCTGGCTATGGAGCGCAACGAGCAGTATGAACTGCTCCACCCGACAAGTGGCAAGGTCAGCGACAGACTCAGCGCACGCGAGGTTTTTGACCGAATCGTTGATGCAGCCTGGACGGCTGGGGACCCAGGACTGGTTTTCCTTGATACGATCAACCGCGCTCATCCTCTGTCCTCGCTAGGGCGCATTGAAAGTACCAATCCCTGTGGCGAAGTGCCGCTCCTTCCCTACGAATCCTGCAATCTTGGCTCGATCAACCTGGCCCACTTTGTCAAGGAGGAGCAGGGCAGGGTTGAACTGGACTGGAGCAGGCTTGGCGATGTGGTCCACCAGGCAATTCGTTTTCTAGACGATGTGCTGGTCGTGAACCGCTATCCACTGCCGGAGATCGAAGCCACGACACTCGCAAACCGCAAGATTGGCCTGGGCGTAATGGGTTTCGCCGAACTGCTTATCCGGCTTGGTCTCCCCTATCGCAGCGAGGGCGCTGTGACGTTTGCCGGTCAGCTCATGCGCTTCATTCACAACGAAGCACGCCGCACATCGACGGCACTGGCCACCGAACGCGGCGTTTTCTCGAACTGGAAACGAAGTGCGCATGCTAGCCAGGGAGTGCAGCTACGCAATGCCACAGTCACATCGATCGCGCCGACAGGCACCATTTCGATCATTGCCGACACCTCCTCGGGAATCGAACCCCTGTTTGCTTTGAGCTACCGCCGGGTTGGTGTCCTGGAGGGACAGACGCTGGCTGAGTTCAACCCATTGCTGCTAAGCACTGGAGAGCATCTCGGGTTCCTGAAGCCGGAGGTACTGGAGTATGTGGCAGGACATGGCACGCTGGCTGGCGCACCGCATGTGTCCGATGCAGTGCACGATCTGTTTGCCACTGCTCTCGAAATCGAACCCCGGCAGCACCTGTTGATCCAGGCGGCGTTTCAAGCAGAGGTGGATAACGCAGTATCCAAGACGATTAACCTGCCAACCGAAGCTCCACGTAGCGCTATAGCTGAGATCTACCGCGAAGCCTACCATCTGGGATTGAAGGGAATTACTATTTACCGCTATGGCAGCATCGCTCAGCAGGTACTGCAACTGGGTGTTGGTGAGGAACCATATGAAAAGGAACACACTTCTAAGTGCGATCCGTACCAGTGCAAACTATAGCGCCGGGTGCCGCACTTGCGATTGCTGGCGTCAAAGGAGAATATCATGTTTAAACATATTCTGGTTCCTCTCGACGGGTCATCTCGCGCAGAGCGAGTGCTTCCCGTTGCCGCTCGGCTCGCACAAGCCTCTGGTGGTACAATTGTGTTGCTGCGTGTCGTGAGCCCTGATACCGAATTTGCGCCGTTTCCGGCAGCGGAGCTGTCATTCCAGGCGGCTATTGATGCTGCCCTTGAAGATGCCAGGAACTACCTAAAGAGTATTACCAATGTAAGCAGTCTGAGCGCCATACATACAGAGACAGAAGTGATTTTGGGCCAACCTGCCCCCACTATTCTCTTTGTTGTGGAGGCGAAACATATAGATCTCATTGTGATGAGCAGCCACGGTTACAC
>JBGQJX010000471.1:0-3478 GCA_041499255.1 Ktedonobacteraceae bacterium
CATTGCGTTTGCCGAGCGCCTGGAGTTGCGGACACGGGGTGGCGCGCTGGGATACAGGCTGTGAATGTACCGAGGGAGACAGTAGTTGGAAGGGAGAACTGCGCGGGGCATTAGATAAGTTGGCGCAATGTGGCGATCAACTCTTTGAGCAGTACGCGGGTGAGACGCTGGTTGATCCATGGGCGGCACGGAATGCTTACCTTGAACTACACAATGGCTGGGTAACACCTGAGAGTTTCTGGGCGCAATACGGCAGGGAAGAGCGCCTGTTGGAGAATCCTGAGCTGGCGGAACGTACACGATTGCTACTGGAGGCGCAATTTTATCATCAATACAGTTTCACGAGCTGTGGCTTTTTCTTTGAAGATTTGGATAGAATTGAGCCGCGCAACGACATCGCTTTTGCGCGACGCGCCCTCAGCCTTACGTGGCAGGCGTTGGGGATAGATTTACAGCGTGACTTTTTGCAAGACCTGGCGCGAGCTAAAAGCTGGCGCACTGGTCTGACAGGCGCTGACCTTTATCGCCAGTTGCCGGTGGTGCAAGAGGGACTGTTGCCGCCACTACCATAAGAGAAAATGATTGGTGTCATAGTATAAAAAGAGGCTTGCCGCGACGGGCAAGCCTCTTTTTATACTATGTCGTTGCTAATAGACGACAATGTTCGTATTCCAGTCGGTATTGGCGTAAACCCAGGCGGCCTGGTTTATCTGCATATTGATGCAGCCATGGCTGCCATCGAAGTTGAAGGACGTAGTGCCGCCCGAGTCATTATGTGGGAATTGTGTACCTGGACCAAAGTCCTGTCGCCACCAGGCATCGTGTATGAAGAAGCCGCCCCAGTGGTAGAGAATCGCATAGTGAATGGGCGTCGGGGGATACCAGAACGGGGAGCCAGGAGGTTCCGTTGATTTGAATTCGTCCGGTGATTTACGATCCTGCACGGTCCAGTATCCTGGCAGTGCGGGACGTTCCACGCGACCAGTGGTTACGTAGAAAGATTTCACCAGTTTGCCGTTTTGGTAGAAGCGCATCGCTTGTTCAACCATCGAGACCACGATTATCGTGCCATGCAGGTGGTAGTGACTGATCAATTGTGAGTCTGTAGCATGCACTTTATTGTATGGTGTGGGGTCGCTAAAGTCCTGTTCCATCATGTGCAGGTGGAAGAACTCATTATTCTCATCATCGACTACGGACTGGAAATCCTGGGGGGTGTAGGCCCAACCAAGTTCCCGGTTCAACCAGAAACCAATGCCAGGGAGGGTATAGCCAGCATCGAGAATATAGTTATGCCCATCGACCTTATCATGGTAGAGGTGAGCCTTTCCCCATGCCCTGGCTTCGCGGTCGAGTGCTCCAATAAGGTAAGTGGATGCACCCTGTACAAGGTCATTATGCATAGATGCCATGTCCGCGTCGATGTGCGCGGAGAAAGTCAGGTAGTCTTGAATAGTTCTGGCATTATTCATCTGCGCCTGATCAGCGTTGTAGAGTTTTTGATAGCCGCTTGCATTCATGCCATAAGTTTTCAGCAAGCTGAGCTGTGATTTAAACTCACCCAGTTTAGCAGCGCTGACATAGGGAAGGGCTGCAATAGAATTCACCACGGCAAGCTGGTATTGTGCATCAATTAGCTTGCTAAGGTTGCGAAATTCGCTTGACCCTGTGGCGTTATTGAAGGCTTGCATGTCACTCTGGTATTGCGTCTGCATAGCAGTGACATCGATATGCGCCTGCTGCATCTGGTTAATGGTATTCTTAAAAGTTGTGAGCTGAATGTAGGTAGCTCCCATTAATCCCAGCGCGTCTGTGGCTTTTTGGGCTTCCTGGCTGACGAGGGCAAAATCTTTAGGATACTTTGCTGACGAGAAGAGTAACTGGTCATTACTGTATGAATCGGAGAAGGGCTGAACATTGCCTATATGCTGTGAACTTCTCCGAGAGAGGGCCTGTTGGAATACTTGCAAATCGTTCTGGGCCTGGAACTGGAATTGATCGGTAGACGTAGTAATCAGTTGCTGAGTTTGTCCCAGAAGGGTCGAATATTGGCTTGCTAGCCTGGTATAGTAGTCTGTAGCGGGCTGGTCGCTAAACAGAGAAAAGGGGGCGCCAGTGCTACTAAGTTTTTGTTCTTGTTTCAGAATAGGACTAAGAAGAGTTGCCGGTACCCCAATTGACAGCGCGTGCTGTGTGAGCTGATCAAGCTGCGTCTTATTCTGGCTTGCCTGCTGCTGAGACTGTGAATTACCGCCACAGGCGCTTGTCAGGACGGTCAAGCCAAGTAAGAGCATTACCAGCATCGCTTGAGTCACCCGGCGCGATGTTAATGCAGAAAATACATTGTGCATAAAAGGATTACCTCCTCCCGCTTTTGGCTTTGTGTTTTCGTTTTTCTTTGCGTGCAGCCTTGCCGGTTTTCTTGCCACTCCCACCAGGTGGTTTTGGTAAAGCAGGCATACCGGGGATGCCCGCGCCGCCTTGTTGGCGGGCGAACTGTGCCCATTTGCCCTTGCCAGTGCTCATCTGGCGAATCATGAGACGCATCTCGTTGAATTGGTCAAGCAACTGGTTGATTTCCTGGACGGTCGTACCACTACCACGAGCGATCCGTTTGCGCCGGCTGCCATTGATGATCTCAGGACTATGCCGTTCCTCTCTAGTCATGGAAAGGACCATTGCTTCGATATGCTTCATCTGGTCACCTTCCAGAGCTTCTTCCATCTCTGGCATGGCAGCCAACTTGTTGAAGCCAGGCATCATCTCCATGACCTGTCGCAGTGGTCCCATACGCCTGAGCTGGCGCATGGCGCTGAGGAAATCATCGAAGTCGAACTTGCCTTGTTGTAATTTGGCCTGGGCCTTCATGGCCTCTTCCTCGTCGATGGTTTCCTGTGCCCGTTCAATCAGGGAGAGTACGTCGCCCATGCCAAGGATACGCGAAGCCAGGCGATCTGGATAGAAAGGCTCCAGAGCGTCAGTTTTTTCGCCGACACCCATGAATTTGATCGGTACTCCCGTTACTGAACGGATCGAGAGTGCCGTGCCACCCCTGGTGTCACCTTTCATCTTGGTTAAGATCATCCCTGTCAGGGAGACAGCTTTATTGAAGTCATCTGCTACATGAACTGCTTCCTGACCGGTCATAGCATCTGCTACCAATAATACTTCGCGAGGTTGCACTTTGTTGCGAATACTCGTAACTTCCTGCATCATACGCTCGTCGATATTTAAACGGCCCGCCGTGTCGAGTATAACGACAGAGGCGGCCTGTTCACGAGCATAGTTGAGAGAATGAACACAGATATCGACGGGGTTAGCTCCGGCCGGCTCTGCATAAACTGGTATAGTGAGTTGCTTGCCAAGCGTCTGAAGCTGGTGTACTGCCGCGGGACGCTGCATGTCAGCGGCTACCAGGAGAGGACGCTGCCCCTGTTTACGAAGATAGTTGGCAAGCTTGGCGGCAGTGGTCGTTTTA
>JBGQJX010000472.1:0-3444 GCA_041499255.1 Ktedonobacteraceae bacterium
AGCGAACCCAAGGGGTTCTCCGCCAGGTTGCTGGCCGCTTGTACCGCTCGTCTCGTTCGACGCCTATCGTGCAGTTGGACACTCCCAAAGGTTCGCTCGGCCCAGCTCTTGGGATCCAACAATGCTTGTGTGTTCATCCTTTATTCTATCACTTTGTAAATTGTGGGTAAGAATCAGGTCTTTTAAGCGGGGGAAAGAAGGGCCTACCTTTGGGGTGTGATGGGTTGGGATACTGGTTGACAGTTTACAGCGTCTATGCTCTACTGTAAAGTATGAAACAGAAGAAAGCTTACAAGTATCGCTTCTCCCCAAGTGATGAACAAAAACGCCTCCTAGCGCAGACCTTTGGGTGTTGTCGCTACGTCTATAACTGGGCATTGCGCCAACGCACCGATGCATACTCCCAGCATGGCGAGCGCCTGTCCTACGAGGGCACAGCGCAACGTCTGGTCCTGCTCAAAAAGCAGGAAGAGACGGTGTGGCTCAATGAGGTTTCTTCTGTCCCTCTCCAACAAGCTCTCAGACATCTTGATCAAGCCTTTCGCAATTTCTTTGAAGGGCGTGCTGACTATCCCACCTTCAAAAAGAAACGGAACCAGCAAGCCGCTACCTATGCAAGCAATGCCTTTACCTGGAATGGGCACGCACTTACGCTTGCGAAGATGGATGCCCCTCTTGCCATCACATGGCATCGTCCCTTGCCCGATGGATGCAAGCCAAGGAGTGTCACCGTCACCAAAGATGAAGCTGACCGCTACTTTGTCTCCATCCTGGTAGAAGAAGACATCAAGCCCTTGGAAGTCACCCCCAAGATGGTCGGACTTGATCTGGGCTTGAAATCGATGGTCATCACCTCCGATGGGCACACCTACGGCAATCCCAAGTTCTTCGCCAAAGAGGAAAAGAAGCTGGCGAAAGCACAACGCCGTCACGCACAAAAGAAAAAAGGTTCCAAGAACCGTGCCAAAGCTCGTCTCAAGGTTGCTCGTCTTCACAAGAAGATTGCCGATCGCAGACGAGACTATCAACACAAACTCTCGACTCGCATCATACGCGAAAACCAAGTCGTCTGCGTCGAGAGTTTGCACGTCAAGCATATGGTCAAAAATCACTGTTTAGCGAAAGCGATCAGTGACGTGGGGTGGTCTGAGTTTGTCAGACAACTTGCGTACAAAGCGGTCTGGTATGGGCGTACCCTGGTCAAGATTGACAAGTGGTATCCATCGTCCAAACGCTGCTTTGACTGTGGACATATGCTTGACTCCTTACCGCTTGATGTCCGCTCGTGGGCATGCCCAGCATGTGGGGTGGTCCATGACCGCGATATCAATGCCGCAAAGAACATTTTGGCCGCGGGACTCGCGGTGGCTGCCTGTGGAGAGGCGGTAAGACCAGGTGCGGTGAAAACCACATCTGGCAAGCCTCAGCGAAGCAGGAAAGCCTCTCAGTGATGAGAGGAAGCTCCCGTGCTTTAGCCGGGGGAGATGTCACATACTCATATATTCTCTCATTTGTTGCTTGACCATTGCTAGACGCAAGTGTAGATGGGGCATACCTCTTTTGAAAAACAAAGCGGTTCATAATTTTTTTGATATAGACCATCTATTTCCTTACCCGTTTATTTGTATTTAACTTGCCACCATTCACGGGAGCTTTTTTTATTTTGAACAGCAATTATCAATCATCTGTGTGTAGCATGCAAGATGCCAGCCGCGTTGCCTATGAATTGTACTGCCTTCACGCAACGGCGCAGGCATTACCAGGAGAACTTGACGACAACTTTTATCTGCAAGACGAAACGGGCCGGGAGTTTGTGTTAAAAATTGCATATGCAGGAGAGCAAAAAACAAACCTTGAGTTGCAGAATGCCGCGCTGGCGCACCTTGCGGTGCGTGACTCCTCGCTCTTGTTGCCGCGTGTGTATAGGACATCCACAGGTGAGTCAATCGCCGCTATTATCGCGCAAGACGGTACAGGTCGTTTCGTACGGCTGCTTAACTACATTCCAGGAAAAGTGTTCGCGAAAGCTAAGCCGCACACGCCCGCGCTGCTGCACAGCCTCGGCGACCTGTTGGGTCGCGTGGATAGCGCCTTGCAAGACTTCTCTCATCCCGCTGCACACCGTGTCCTGAAGTGGGATTTGCAACGCGCAAGCTGGATTCGTGACTACTTGCACTATATCGAACAGCCCGCGCGGCGCGCCATTGTCGAGGGGTTTCTTGATTGCTTCGAGATGGAGGTGCTGCCTATCTTACCTGAACTGCGCACAAGTATTATTCATGGCGATGCCAATGACTACAACGTCCTGTTCAGTGAGCCTGTCGCCGGGCGGCCCACGCGGGTCATCAGCGTAATTGACTATGGTGATATGGTGCACACGTACACGGTCTGCGAACTTGCCATTGCCGCGGCGTACGCCATGATGGGCAAGGCCGATCCACTTGCCGCCGCTGCGCAGGTCGTCGCGGGCTATCACCAGGCTTTTCCTCTCAGCGAACAGGAACTGGCAGTCCTCTACCCGTTGATTTGCGCCAGGCTGTGTATCAGCGTGGTCAACTCCGCCTACCAGCGCCAGGCCGAGCCCCACAATGACTACCTGACCATTAGCGAGCAGCCAGCCTGGGCGCTGCTTGAACAACTGGTGGATGTTCACCCCCGGCTGGCTCGCTACACCTTTCGCCATGCCTGCAATCTGCCGCCTTGCCCTCAGACCTGCGCCATCGTCCAGTGGTTGAAGAGCAACCCGGATAAGCTTGGGCGTGTGGTTGGGCCAGACCTGCGCGTTGCCAATAAAGTGATCTACGACCTGAGCATTGGCAGCCGCGAGCTAGGCAGCCTGGTGGATCTGTCCGACGTCGAATGGTTCACTGAACTCCTTTTCGAGCGCATGCACATCGCGCATAGCAGCGTGGGCATCGGCAGGTACAACGAAGCACGCCCAATTTACGTTGGCGATCAGTACAGGATTGAAGGCAACGACGGTCCCGAGTGGCGCACTGTGCATATCGGCCTCGACGTGTTTATGGAGGTTGGTTCGCCCATCCTGGCGCCTCTCGACGGCATCGTGCATAGTTTTCGCAACAACGACACACCGCTCGATTATGGTCCTACCATCATCCTACAGCATACCGTTACTGCCCTTGCCGGCGAACAACTCACCTTCTATACCCTCTACGGTCATCTGAGCGAGGACTCGCTCGATGGCCTCTATAACGGCAAGCCCATTGCGCAGGGAACGCCTTTTGCCAGCATCGGTAGTTACGAGGTCAATGGCGGCTGGCCACCACACCTGCATTTTCAAATCATCACCGACCTGCTCGACAGGGAGGGCGAGTTCCCCGGCGTGGCGCGGCCCAGCCAGCGCGACATCTGGTTGAGCCTGAGTCCCGATCCGAACCTGGTGACGCGGATTCCGGCGGAAGATATTCCTGGACACGGCCTGAG
>JBGQJX010000473.1:0-3398 GCA_041499255.1 Ktedonobacteraceae bacterium
AGATGCTTCGCTTCGCTCAGCATGACAATGTATGACTGTTCAAAATGTCATGGACTCTTCTTCACAATTGAACCTTGCCTAAACCTCATTATTGCGCCCCTCCACTGCGTTCGATCGCTGCTCACCAATCGGCCTGTCCAGAACGCGCAGAGTGCGGTTGTTCCTCAGAGACCTACACTGCAACATCATCCCTGATCAGCTCTAATTCAGGAAGAGACGCTGGAATCTCTGTAGAAACTGTGATTACCTGTATCTGCTGCTGTTCTATAACCTCACGACTTTCGTCCGAGATGCCGTTATCGGTGATCAGCGTATCGATAGCGTTGAGGGTAGCGAAGCGCGCAAGGTAGGCTCTGCCAATCTTGCTACTATCCATACATAAAATAATTTGGCGTGAGGAGCTTATAAATGCCTGCTTGACTTCTGCATCAGGCAGATAATTGCATGATAGACCTTCGGGGAGAAGCAATCCACTGGTGCTCAGGAAGAGTTTGTTGATGTATAACGTATGTAAGGCGGCAATCCCCTGTGGGCCACAAAGACAGTTCGCTTCGTACTGCAAAACTCCCCCAAGCATAATCAATGAATACCGCCTATTCTGTGCGACAACGTTGGCGGCGGCCAGAGAATGCGTTACAATCGTTAGCGGGATATTGGGCAAGTTTCGCACGATCTCCAGTGTTGTACTGCCACTGTCAATACCTACAACATCCCCTTCTTCGATAAAGAGTTCCGCGGCCCGTTTCCCAATAGCTTGTTTTTCAGCCAGGTGCTCTTGCGCTCGGATATCAAAGTCGGGTTCGCTTCGTTTTGATGCAATGAAGCGTGCCCCTCCGTATGTTACCTCTACAATCTGGTTCTCGTGCAGCATATGCAAATCACGTCGAATGGTCATCGGTGATACATTGAGCAATTGGCTCATCTCTACAACGGAGCAGTAGCCACGCTGCTTGAGCAATCCAATCAGTTGTGCGTGTCGGTCGCTTGAGTTCTGGCGGCTTTTCTTCATATAAAAAGGTCCTCTCTGTGGGATTAGCCAGACTGCTATTGTTGTAATGGTATTTTGTAACAAAATAGTATCATATTTTTGTCCAATAAAGCAAGAGTATCACAATAGCCCTTGAAATCAAACAAATTATATGTTAAACTTGTGCTTGCTGAAACATTATTTGTTCGTCTTCGTACATTCAGCGTAAATTCGTAAAGGTGTGACTATCTAAGGTATCTCCCTGCTGGGAGAACCTGCATACTTCATACTATTCCAAATAGAAAGGAGCTGGTTTTCTTCAGAGACTCTCGTTGTTGAGACCTTCTCTTACATCCGGGTAGTGCTTTTGCGACCATTGGACGTACTATTTTTTACTGCATCGACGCATCCGACAAGGAGAAATTTGCAATGAAAAGTGCAGCACGAGCAATCGCCATTATGACAAGCATTGCTTTGCTTCTAGCAGTGCTGGCGGCTTGCACGCCATCAAGTCAATCCTCATCATCTTCCACAACGACGCTGACTATCGCTACCGTCAACAACTCCCAGATGGTGCAGATGGAGCAATTGACGAAGCAAGTCTTTGAAAAGGACCATCCCACTATCAAGGTCAACTTCGTGACCCTGCCTGAAAATGATCTGCGTTCGAAAGTTACCCAGGATGTTGCTACAAATGCGGGGAAATTTGATATTGCCACCATTGGCAGTTACGAGACCCCCATTTGGGCACATAACGGATGGCTCCAGAACCTCTCTCCGTACCTTGATAAGATGTCGACGACCGATAAGAGTAATTACAATTACGACGATCTCCTCAAGCCGGTCATGTCAACGCTCTCCTTCCAGGGACATCCTTACGCTCTACCATTCTATGGCGAGAGTAGTATGTTGATGTACAACAAGCAAATTTTCGCGCAACATCACCTGACCATGCCGTTGCATCCTACATGGGATCAGGTCGCTCAATTCGCGAAGGAAATCAATGATCCTACAAATGGTGTGACTGGCTTTCTGATGCGAGGTCAATCTGGTTGGGGCATGAACATGGCTCCGCTCGACACGATTATTAATACCTATGGTGGCCGCTGGTTCGACTTAAATTGGAAACCACAGCTCTCCACCTCTGCGGTACAACAAGCGGTGGCGTTCTATTCTACCCTATTGCAGAAATATGGTGAGCCAGGCGCCTCAACCTCTGGCTGGCAAGAGTGTTTAAACCTGATGACTCAGGGCAAGGGTGCGATGTTCTATGACGCTACCTCGTTTGGTGGCGTGCTGGAAACGCCAGCGACTTCCAAGATCGCTGGTAATGTCGGGTATGTATATGCTCCGACAGCAGTGACCTCGAATGGCAGCCATTGGTTGTGGGCATGGTCACTTGGTATCGTCAATTCTAGTCACAACAAAGATGCTGCCTTCCAATTCCTCACCTGGGCTACCAGTTCGCAGTACCTGACCCTGGCAGGCAATACTTTCGGCTGGGCCAACGTGCCACCAGGTACTCGTGCTTCGATTTACCAGAACTCCGACTATCAAAAGGCGGCTCCTTTCGCTCAGATTACGCTTGACTCTATCAATACCGCGACTCCCGAACAACCAACGCTCGATCCCGTTCCCTATCATGGTGTTCAATATGTGGGTATTCCACAGTTTGAATCGGTCGGGCAGCAGGTGAGCGAGCTTATGTCGGCAGTGGTTGCCGGAAAAATGTCGGTCAGCCAGGCTCTCCAGCAGTCTGATCAGCTCCTGGCATCTCAGGTCAATAAGGACAACACTGCTGGGTACTAGTTAATATGCCCTGAAGAACGAGGGGCCCCGATTCGGTGAGAGGAGGCGGTCCCTCATTCTTCACTCCAATTGCATCAGAGGCGGTTCGCTTGACGAAACAAAGAAGAAAGGTCATGTTATGAATCAGGCAAATCAGGCGGTTCAGATGCCCATGCTTCCTGACATGCAAAAGCGTGCAGTTCATACAGCACCGCTCCGCGAGGGGAGAACCTGGTTGCATCTTCCTGCGCTCGTATTTATGATCGTGTTAACACAGATTCCGTTTCTCCTCGCAGTGTGGTTTAGCTTGCATGCCTGGAATCTGCTGGTGCCATCTGAGGGATTTCCATTTGTTGGTCTTTCAAACTACGTCACCGAGTTTGTAAGTGATCCAAACTTCTGGCCCATTATGGGCAACACTTTACAACTGGTGGCTGGGGCGATCATCCTGGCCCTTATCGCTGGGACGATACTGGCACTGTTGT
The DNA here is from genome assembly GCA_041499255.1 of Ktedonobacteraceae bacterium. Classification (GTDB taxonomy): domain Bacteria; phylum Chloroflexota; class Ktedonobacteria; order Ktedonobacterales; family Ktedonobacteraceae; genus UBA11361. The sequence continues at coordinate 3,241 of JBGQJX010000473.1, forward strand.
TAAATCGCCCAATATGGGGCAGAAGTGTCCTGCGTGGCATAGCAACAGTGCCATTTTTGGTGACCCCATCAGTTATGGCTCTGATATGGAAAAATCTCTTTCTTAGCCCATCTTCAGGGATAGTTAACTGGCTACTCCACTTTATTGGTATTCCTGCT
>JBGQJX010000474.1:0-3394 GCA_041499255.1 Ktedonobacteraceae bacterium
CGCGTACATACCAGGTGCCATGACGATTTTCGATAGAGGTGTGCGCGCTTGAAATGAAGTTGTCGGTCAAACGGATGGTGCTTGTAGGGGCGCGCCCGATAGTTGTTTTGGGTTCGAGATCGAAGCGAGTGCCTGGTAGAAGGCTGCTGGGGCCGCTATCGACGACGACCAGGTGACCGAGGACGGGTGCTGCTTTAAATTCGTCGGCGCTGACGGCTGCCGTTTTCTTCAAATCACTTCTGATGGCGATGACTACCTGCATCAGGAAGAGATAGAGCAAGATAATGAATAAGAGCCGCAAAATCAATAAAAAGACATCTAGTTGAAGGGGCATGGTTAAAAGCTCTCACCTTCGTTCAAAGTAGAAATCGTAACTGCCGATGGTGAAACGGTCACCATTGCGTAAGGTATGCTGGCGCATATTAGGCGTGTTATTGACGGTGATGCCATTGGTACTACCAAGGTCGAAGATGGCAAACTGACCATCGGGCAGGTATTTGATCTGTGCATGATTGCGCGAGACGCGTTTGTCTTCAACGATGATATCATTGCTGAGTTGACGGCCAATGTTGATAACTGGTTTTTCGATCTGATAGAATTGTTGACCAGCCTGTGGTAAACGAATAGAGAGGCGCGCCCACGGAAGGGGCGGCGTGGCAATTACGGGCGCTCCTGGCATGGCTGGTGGTGAGACAGGGCTATTGTACTGGCCGCCCATGACGGGCGGCATTGCCTGGTTAGCAGCCAGAGGGCGATCTAAACCAGGGAGTTGTTGCCCTGGGGTCAGTTGCGCGCGCAAGAGGGCCAATTGTTCGGGACTGAGCGCCTGCGTTGACATAATACCGCTCCCATCGCCAGTCTCTTTGCTCAAACTTTTTGCATCTTCATGTCTTGCCTCGATACGCACCAGGCCAACCGGCACATAAGGGTCTCCGTGCAAGCGCAAGATGGGGTCGGTTTTCAGGGTGTAATGTTTCTTGCGAGCATAGACAATGAGGGATTCCTGCCAATCCCTGATGAGGGTGAACTGGCTGGGAGACAGGCGCTGGTGGTCTTTGACGCTCAAATTGATGTCATAGACGTTAGGGGCCAGGCGCTGGCCTGCCTTTTGCAAGAACGTGCCGTTTTCCATGGCACTTTCTAGCTTACTGGCTATGTAAGCCGGCTGAACTGGCGTGCGAATAAAGAAAGCGATAAATCTTTCCACTCTTCCCTCTATCCAGGCATTCAATCGTGAAAGTGGCCGCTGGGGAGCCTTCACCATGCTCACCCCCTATTTAAGATCTGACGCGCCTGTTGCACATCAATGGCAATCTGCGATTTCAACGCATCTATATTAGCAAAACGTTGCTCGCTGCGCAATCGTGCGATGAAATCGATAGTAATACGTTTGTCATAAAGATCAAGTTGAACATCGAGCAAATGTACTTCTACAACGCGTTCCTTGCCATCGAAGGTCGGGCGTACACCGATATTGACTACACCGTTATAGACGGGAGAGGAACTGGCGCCGTCACTTATAGGGTCATTGATACTGACTTGTACGGCATACACGCCATCGGCTGGTAAAAGCTTATGTGATTCGGGCAGCAGGTTGGCGGTGGGGAAGCCTAGAAGCCTGCCCCGTTGAGTGCCGTGTCTTACAATATCAGATAACGTAACAGGATGTCCTAATAGTTCATTGGCGTCGCTGATTTGTCCTTCGCTGACCAGCGCGCGAATACGAGTGCTGCTGATGCGGGTTCGTTCTGCCTCTTCCAATGGAATGGGGTAGATGATTATGTTGTGTTCCTGGCCGAATTGCTGAAGAAATGTAATGTCTCCCATTCTGTTATGCCCAAGGCTAAAATTTGTGCCAATTACCATGGCTTTGATAGAGAAATGGGTGGTCAGGAATTGCATGAAGTCACTGGCGCTCATAGCTGCGACTGCCGGCGTAAATTTGATGACGATATAATCGGCGATCTGGCCGTAGTCTTTCGTGAGTGCCAGTTTTTCTTCCAGTGTTGTCAAGTAACGTATGTCAATGTCTGGCCGCACTACCATGAGTGTGTGTGGAGAGAAGGTGATTAATACTGGTTTACTATTGAGTTTTTGCGCTATTGCGTGCAACTGGTGCATGAGTCGCTGGTGCCCCTTATGGACACCATCGAAGTTGCCAATGGTGATTGCTATGGGCTGGTTTGCTGTTATTGTTGTAGTGTATTCCATAGTTTATGTTGAGGTGTTTCCTTTGCCGCCTTTGTGGGTAACTTACTTTGGCATATATTACCACAGCTAACTGTGTGGCGCAATTTATTTTGAAATGGTGAAGACTTTTTTGGGTTGCCAGAGGTTCTGGTCGGGGCGCCATTCCGCGATAGCCAGGAAGTTGTTGTTGGCGTCGTAGACGCGAGCGAGGGTGGGGGGGGATGTTGTGGAAGGAGTGAGGTTGTAGGGAAAGGGGTTGCCGTGGAGGACTTGTGCGGTGGTGGTGGCGTCGAGCTGGAGAGCGGGATAAGATTGTAGGGCTGTGTCGGGCGAGTAGAGATGCTCCGCAATAGTACCTGATGACGCGGCAGCCGCAAGTTGTTCAAGGGTGATGCTTTCGGAGAGGGGGAATGGGCCGCTGCGCGTGCGGATCAGCCCGGCGAGGTGCGCGCCGCAGTCGAGTCGCTCGCCGAGATCGTAGGCGAGGGAGCGGATATAGGTGCCTTTGCTACAAGAAATGGCGAGGGTGAGGTGTGGATTGTTCCAGGCGAGTATTTCAAGGGAAGTGATGGTGATGGGGCGCGCGGCAAGGGAGAGTTCTTCGCCTGCGCGCGCGCGTTTATAGGCGGGCTGCCCCTGGATTTTGATGGCTGAATAGCGCGGTGGCTGCTGCATTTGCGTGCCCAGAAATTGTTGTAGGGCTGTTTCGATGCGAGGGAGCGTGAGGTCGGCGGTGCTGGCGGTGCGTATGATGCTGCCTTCGCTGTCATAGGTGTCGGTGACGACGCCAAAGATGATGTCTGCTTGATAGGCTTTGCCACTTTCGCTGAGATATTCGGCGACGCGCGTGCCCTGGCCGACGCAAATGGGTAGAACGCCGCTGGCAGCGGGGTCGAGGGTGCCTGCATGGCCAACGCGTTTCCGGTTGAGTATTTTGCGTACTTTTGCCACGACGTCGTGTGAGGTCATGCCGGTGGGCTTGTTGATGTTGAGGATGCCGTCCATATTATTCCGTACTCATGATGCGTTCCAGTTCCGTGATAACCAGTTTGATGGCTTCCGCGATAGGCATGTGGAGGGTGCCACCAGCGGCGCGCGCGTGGCCGCCGCCATTGGCGATGCGCAGGCAGATTTCGGCGGCGTTGTATGGAGCGGCGCTGCGCATACTAATGCGGGTGATGTTGGGATCGTCGTAGCTTTTAAA
>JBGQJX010000475.1:0-3381 GCA_041499255.1 Ktedonobacteraceae bacterium
CTGGGCAACCCGTCGCAATGTGCGTGTATCGGTCTTGCGCCCGCGCTTTTTTTGTTCTTCTGCATAAGCGGCCATACCACCGCCCATTCCATGAAATCCCATTTATAGTATCTCCTACTATATAAACCACTTCACCATCCGCCGCCACAGGCGCGAACGGCGCAATGCGGTCCATTACAAGTTAATTACTTTTTATAAGTATATCCGGTGATTACACTAAACACACTGGCCATGCGTACTGTTATACACCTGTGACTACTCCTCATGCTTAAAGGCAGAGGCTTCTAGGGACAAGTCCCAGGCTCTGTAGTCCCAGAGCACGAATATTCAACGACGCATTGAGGTCTCGATCAACATGAGCATGACAGCAAGGACAATCGAAGACGCGTTCAGACAACGGCATAGGTTGCCGGTGTCCACACTGGCTGCATGTCTGCGATGTATAGGCCGGATTCACTTTGACGAACGCTCTGCCAGCTTCTTCCGCTTTGCAAGAGAGTTGGGCAAAGAAGGCCGACCAGGAGGCATCTGCAATGCTTTTTGCCAAACAGTGATTATGTATCATCCCCTTGACCGTGAGGTCTTCTACGCAGATGACCCCAAAGCGGTCAACAAGCTGTCGAGACTGCTGATGGGTGAAGTTGTCTCGACGCCATGCAATCCGCTCATGAACACGGGCGACGACATACCGATGGTTCCATCGCTCTGGCGTCCCTCTGGCAAGTTTGGCGTGCTTGCGTTGCACTTTGGCAAGGGCCTTCTCTTCCTTGCGAAAGAAACGCGGGTTGTCTATCTCTTCGCCTGTCGAAAGGGTCGCAAACGTCTTGAGTCCCACATCGATGCCCACGTGTTCACCACACTCAGGAAGGCGTTCAGGCTCGCACTCGACCGAGAACGAGGCATACCATTTGCCGGTACTGCTCTTGTGGATCATCAGGGTTTTGACTTTGCCCCGCAAGGGGCGATGGTAGACCATCTTGATCGAGCCAATCTTGGAGAGGCTCACTCGCTCATCGTGTGTTATGCTAAACCCCGATTGCGGGAAGGTGAAGCTGTCGTATCTGCCTTTGCCCTTAAAACGAGGGTAGCCAGGTTCCTCGGCCCCTTCCTTGACTCGCCGGAAGAAAGCCTGGAAGGCCAACTCGACTCGCACGGCCACGTTTTGCAAGACTTGCGAATGGACGTGTTTGAGCGTGGGGCGTGCCTGTTTCACTATCGGATACGTCGCTTGCTGTTGGTAGAGCGACAACGACTTACCCTCTTGCTCCCAAACAGCACGGCGCTTCTCAAGCAGGTGGTTATAGAGCCAGCGACATTCCTCAAGGAAGTCGGAGAGTTTCTTTTCCTGCTTCTTCGTTGGATAGAGCCGAAACTGAAATGTTTTACGCATGGGTACAGTATATCCTTCAATTGGAACATCTGTCTAGTGGAGCAAGTGACCCATCTCCTGCCTCAACCAATGAACGCCGCTATTATCCCTTTGCATGAATGCAAGGGCTTTCAGCGGCGGAGGTCGGTAAATTTTGACAGGCAAAGGCGAGAAATCAGCCCTGCCAGCAAAGCGCCACGCAAAGGAATAGTATCCACGTGCAAATATTCGCGGTTGAGATCGTGCATGCCCCCTCCGATGGGACCCAGACTATCGAGTACAGGGATGCCCACCTCCATCAGTAGATTCGCATCGGAGAGTCCTCCTTTGCCCTCGGCAATAATCGATAGCCCCAGCGCCTTCCCCTCCTCCTGAGCCATTTCCACCATGCGCAAAATTTCAGGAGTGGCCGTATAGGGTGTGCGACCACGTATACACATCAGCTTTGTATGCGTATCAGGAATACTACATCCCGCGGCGACCTGCTCCAATGCTTTCGACGCCAAACTCAGGCCCTGCTCATTATACGCCCGTACAGAGATGTGGCAGCGCGCGACTTCAGGTACGATGTTAAGCGGCTCACTGCTGCTCAAGCGCGTCACATTGAAAGTCACACCGGGGTAGAGCATATTCAAGTTATGGACAGCAATCATCTTATGCGCCAGTTCAATCACCGCCGAGCGGCCTTTATGTGGCTCCGCTCCGGAGTGCGCGGGAATACCCATGATCTCCATTACGTACTTATCTGCTCCTTTACGTGACTTCGTGATCACTTCCGCCGAGCGAGAAGCCTCCAACACCAGGCCAAGGTCTACTTGCTGGGCAATTTCACGTAAAAGAGGGGCGCTGCCAGCAGAACCTACCTCTTCATCATTATTGAAGACCACTATGATTTCGCCAAACTGATCAAAGTCCGACTCCAGAAGAGCGCGCAAGCTGTACAAACCCATCAACACGCCAGATTTCATATCAATCACACCCGGGCCAAAGGCAAGGCCATCGACCATGTGAAAAGGTCTGGCGGTCGTCGCACCCGCGCTATATACAGTATCCAGGTGCCCCACGAGCAGCAACCTCAGTTTTCCCTTCCCATGCAGCCTTGCCACCAGGTTTTGCCCGTATCCTTCGGAATCATGCAGGCTGACATGAAAGCCAATCTCACCCAACCACTGCTCCAGGTAGGTCATAATCTCGTCAATACCCCTCCTCTGCCCCGTCCCCGAGTCAATATTGACGAGTAGCTCCAACTTTGCAAGCAATTCAGCCTGGTAGCTCTGCATTTTCGGCAGAAAATGTTGGGAGTAGGTTTGCATATAGAAAAGCCCTCTTGTGGTATTAAGCTAGTGATTTAGAGTGTTCTTCTATTTTATCACAGTGGGGAGGTGAATGAGGGGCAGTGCATTGTGTTGCTATGAACGCATCCGGCAAAAAGAAAAAAGCAGTCAGAGCAGGGGCACCTCATTGTGTCCCTACTCTGACTGCTTACCAGCCCGTTAGAGGTACCGCCTGGGATGCGATATATACACACCCAGCAGTACACCAACGAGAAGACAAGCCAGCACAACGATGATCAGCGTTTGGGGGTCAATGTAAAACATTTTGGCCTCCTTTTCGTTCCATTCCAGGAACCGGGTATCGATCTATATCACATACGTGAATGCTAGAATTCATTAAGCGTACATTCTTCAAACGGCCCTCCTTTGCTAACACCCATTATCTTTTGGGTCGTCCGGGGGAAACCGCAAAATCTTTGGATTGCGAGGAATATACCTGTAACCATCCCCGGCAATCTTTTTGCGCCTGGCCTGCAGCTCCTGCCTCTGCAATTCGCGCTGTTCTCGCAACAACGCGTAGTGCTGTAACCTATCGATCATCATTTCGATCAACAACACAATACCAACCAGTGTGAGCACAGCGAAAAACAGCAGGGCCAGAATAGCCATGGCCAGTGTAACTACGAGAGATTCCCATCCCGACTGATGCAAAATGGGTACTAAGAAGAACGCGAAAAC
>JBGQJX010000476.1:0-3378 GCA_041499255.1 Ktedonobacteraceae bacterium
ATTCTAAATTATCAGGATTAATGATAAGATTGCTTGGAACTTTGCTAATTAATTTACTTTCTGAACGAGCATAGTGTAGCTTTGAATACGTTCTCTCTCGTCTTCGATTGTCTCCATGATGTTACTCTCTCTCGACGCTTCTGTCGATCTTCCCCCCATTCGTCAGTAAAATGGCGCGCGCGCGCGACTTGCGTGTAACATCCCCGGTATCGGGTAAACGCACCGCCACCACCGTTCTCTCCCCCTGCTCGGGTTTTTTACTGGCCGCGCTGACCTTTGTCATATCCTGTCCGATGGACCCGCGCACAGGCCCGCGCCGCAGCAGTCCTATTGCCGCTCCAAGGATAACACCCACCACGACGCCCGCTAGCGTACCAGCAAGCAAAGGTATAGCAGGAAAGGCGAAATGTGCCACCAGCACCAGCGCGCCGAGCGCCAGCCCAAAGATAACTGCGAATAGAACGACAATAATGGGACTGGGGCCTGAGCGCCCGGTTTGCAAGAACACCGAGCTGCGGTCCCGGTTGGGACCATGCTCGCGGAACTGCCCGTTGACTATCACATCCGAGGCCAGCCGGAGAACTTCTTCCGCGCTGAATCCCTCTTTATGGAGTTTTGCCTCCGCCGCCTCTGCCTTCGTTTCATCGCTGAAGACCGCCAGCAGGTCAAAGTCGGAGAATTGTTGTTGTTGCATGAAAATAGCTCCTGAGAAAGTGACTATATATTACGTACAATATATCACTTCTCACAGAGATCGGGCCAGGAAGCCCCGTCTCTTCAGAGCGGGGAGGAATAGCCCGCCGCCGCAGCGGAGCCATTTTTGAATGGGAACGGCTAAACTCCTACACGCAGGATTGCTCCCTTGTGCGTAAAGTTGGCCTCGACAAACTTATCCAGCGGTTTAACGTGCAACACACTGGCTTAACCCGCTAGACCTGTTTAATGTTGCACCGTAGAGCTTCAGACTGGCCTCGCATCTGAAGGTACCTATTTCGCCAGTAAGGAAGCTAACGCTAGACTGATTGTATCCAGGCTATAGGCGTTAACTGAGTCTGGTCATGTCTCGGACTTGCAAGAGACGGGCAGAAGCCACCCCACTTGCAAGCACCTTGGCTTTAGCCAGGGGTTCATGACTGTTCCCTGAGCATCTCCTGCAGCCGCGCGATCTCGCGGCGGACCTGATCATTATTCTTCATCTCGGTCTGGACTTTTTCCCAGCCATGAATGATCGTCGTGTGGTCGCGTCCGCCAAGAGCACTGCCAATTTGCAGCAGCGAAGCGTTTGTCTCCTCGCGCATCACATACATCGCTACCTGGCGCGGCCAGGCAATTTCGCGATCGCGCTGCTTCCCTTTCAGGCGTTCGGGATCAACATTGTAGTAACGACAGACTCCATCAATGATTTGTTCGATGGTTAAGACTGAAACATGCTTGCTTGCCGTATACAGGTGCTCAAGCGCTTTGGCCGCTAAGCTGACCGAGAGAGGTTGATCGTGCAGTGTAGCGTAGGCTATAACGCGATTGAGCGATCCCTCAAGCTCCCGCACACTGCTGCACTCCGGGCGCGCAATATACTCGATTACTGATGATGGAATGGTGAAACGCAGCAAGTCTGCCTTGGAGCGCAAGATTGCCAATCGATGCTCGTACTCCGGGGGCTGAACGTCTGCCAGCAAACCCCATTCAAAGCGCGAGCGCAGGCGGTCCTGTAAGCTGTGAATAGCCTTGGGGGGCCGGTCACTGGTGACAACGATCTGTTTGTTAGCATCGTAGAGTGTGTTAAACGTGTGAAAAAATTCTTCTTCCGTCGCCTCTTTCCCAGCAATGAACTGGATATCATCGACGAGAAGAATATCGATCTGCCGGTATTTCATACGAAACTCCGCCGTTTTTTGCGTGCGGATCGCATTGATGATCTCATTCGTGAATTTTTCCGAGGTCACGTATAACACGTTCAACCCGGCTGACTCGCCCTTATGGCCTACCGCGTGCAGCAGGTGGGTCTTGCCAAGGCCAACGCCGCCATAGAAGAAAAGGGGATTGTAGATCTGCCCAGGATTTTCTGCTGCCGCTAGCGAAGCTGCATGGGCGAGTTGATTGGATTTACCTACAATAAAGGCATCAAAGGTATAGCGTGGGATCAACAATCCTTCGCCATTACGCGGGAGCGATAGCGCTTCCTGCACGGGTTGCGGCCTTTGTGGATAACTTTGAAAGCCATCTGGACTATGCGCAAAATTATCCGCGCTGCGGCGCGCAACTGGGCGAGGAGCGGTTGGCGCGATAGAGTTCATAGCTATGGGCGAGATCAGAGGTTCTTCTAGCCCGCTGATAAGAGAGCTATATTTGTCCTGCTTCAATTTGACCGGGCGATTTCTGGGCAGCCGGTAAGGTCGTTTCCCGCCAGGAGGCTGCATACCAGGCAGATCGCCTGGCTGCTGAGCGGGCATCTCTTTGGCCACCACGAACTGTACCTCTACGGAGCTTCCTGTGATTTCCGAGAGGATTGAGCGGATTACATCGATGAAACGTCCTTCCAGGTGTGCTTTGGCAAATGTCGTAGGCACGTGCACAATAAAGACGCCGCCCTGAAACGAATGTGCATAGGTACCCTGGAACCAGGTTGTATAGACGGCTGGCTGTACTCTTGCTTGTAATCGCTCTAATGTTGTTTGCCAGATCTGCTTCGCATTCACGCGCCACCTCGTAGGAAATACATTGTATCGATTAACATATTCGTGCGTTGTATACATTGTGTAGAATAGAAGTCACCAGGACAGAGAAAGCTCTTGCATATATACATATTTAGATGGCAGAGGGTAATGGTAGCATTAAATCAAACCAAAGTAAACCCCTCTTTTAGTACCAATTTGAGAGCTATCTCACTATTTTTCAGTCTTATTTACTGTATACTAGGCCAAAAAGCGCTCACGAGATTACCATCTTGCTATACGAGCGTGCCCTGGGTTGTTAAGGAGTTTTTTTTATGTTTGCGCCTCGGTCATTATCATTTTTAAAGCGTCTGCGACATGTATGGCTGCTGATTTCGACGTGCCTGCTGTTGTTTAGTTTTTTCTTGGCGGCATGTTCAGGTTTGAATTTTGGGGGGATCGGCAATACGACACCGACGGCCAAACCTACGCCGTCTCTGGTAGCATTAACAAAACTACATTGGTGTAATAAACCATTCATCGTTTTTCGCGATGAACATGCTCCTGTGACTGTCACACCTGCTAGCGGCACCCCTACGGCTACAATCACTGCGACAGCTACCGCGAAAGCCTCGGCCTCGGCGACGTCGAGCAGTACTCCTGGCGCGACTGTCACTGCCACAACAGGCGGCACTGCGACGGCTACAGCTACCGCGAGCCCCACGCC
>JBGQJX010000477.1:0-3365 GCA_041499255.1 Ktedonobacteraceae bacterium
CCAACTGGCGCATCATATCGTAGCTATACGTGTTGGCCGGTGGATTGGTGAGTTCGATCACCGCTATACCCTCGGTTGTAGTATAGCGTACCAGTGTTCGTTCTGTTGTGGTAGTCATGGTTGGCCTTCCTTTCGTGCCGCGTAATCATTTAAAACATCATCGTCCTTGACCCGTTCAAAGGGCGTATGACAGGCATTACAATAGTATTGAACAGTCAGCAGTTGCTGGCCGAACAAAGAAAATAACTCAGTATTGGTCGAGCCGCAATAAGGGCAACTAACTCGCACCTTTTTCTCCGGCTCCCCCGCATTATTATAACCCATAATAAGTATCCAATCTTCTCCCAACAGCATTCCACCGTTCCCACGGCAATTCCCCATTCACCCCCCACCGCTTGCTACCTGTATGAAATGATACCGGTACATCAATATCCACGCTCTGCAAGGTGGGCATAATCTTTTTCAGGTACCTGCTGCGCAACTCGTCAGGGGTCGCGTCGATAATGCCCTCGTTGTAAAGCCGCCGCATAACGGGATCATCGTTCGGTCCAAACCAGCAGAGCGTCTCGTTCCAGAGATGCTCAAGAGAAGCCTGCAATGTCGCGCGTACAGCCCCACCGGCCCTGGCCAGGCGTCGTACCCAGCCATCTCCGTGCATCTCGTGGATGCGCTCTTCCTGCACAATTTTGCGCGCGCGCTGCCGCAGCGGCTCATAACTCGATTGCTGCGCAGCCTCGAAAAACGTCGTCATGGCGCTATCGAAGAGAAAATTGGTGGCCACGAAATCGGACCAGCCCTGAAAATCCTTGTCGAGAAAAGCAATGGCATAGTGCAGCGTGCGCGTCTCCGGTTCAACCTGGCTGAGGTCAGCCTCTGCCTGGACAAAGTTATCCAGCAGAGGATAGAGCGTCCGCGCGTGCCCCAGCTCGTCCTGCGTCATAGCCGCCGCCGCCACCGCTGCCTCAAGAGCGGGCGCGCCGTTACACCAGTAAGCGTAACGCCGCCCCACAGCCTGTTTGTTGTCGGCCAGCGACGAAAGAATGGCAAACAGGGCCGCGTGATCTATTCGTCGTGTTGTAGTACTCATGTTGCGCCTCTTCACTGAACAGTAAATGATACACTCTTCGTACCCGTAGGGGCGGGAGAGGAGAGGAGTGGTGTGGGGACGCTTGCGTCGCCCTATCCCCGGGACTTCACGATTCAATGACCGTGACGATAGTCTCGCGTGGTATAATCACCATCTCGACCCAGGCGAACTCATCGTAAATGCTGCGTGCGTACACCTTCGCCAGCTCCACGTCATCGGCCATCACATTGCCTATTTCGTGCAGCGGCTCCTCGTACTTTCGGCGCGCGTAAACCTGCCACACGTGGCTCTCGTTCAAAGCATCGCGCCGCGCGCCTGCCTTATGCTCTGTCATCGTCGTATCACTCATGCTGAAATACCCCAGGTGCGCATAATATCAATACCATCTTCGCTCAAGCGCGCCTTCGTCCAGACCGGGTCCCAGACGATCTCTATGTTGACCTGCCGTATCCCCGGCTCCTGCAACAGGCGAGCGCGAATATCATCCATAATAAAATCCATGGCGGGACAGCCCATCGCGGTAAAAGTAAGTTTGAGATCGACAATACCATCCTCCTGGGCAAGATCGACAATCAGCCCCATATCCACCACGCTGATCGGGATTTCCGGGTCCATCACCTCGCGCAAAGCGTCCCACAACGCCGGGCAGGAGGCGTCATGGGAGGGATGTGTCTCTAATGATGGATAACTCGTCGTCATGCAGACTGCTCCAGCAGGCGCAGCATCTCTTTCTTGCCGCGCTGTACCATACCCACAAACTCTTCGTTGCTTGGCCCGCGCGCCTTCCAGCGTTTCATCACATCCTCCCACGTGCAAGGGCCATCTTCGAGCAGCCAGTGCTTCGCCTTAGCATCAAAATTGGCCGGAAAAGCGCAATCGATCACATATTTTTGCTGGGTCTCGTCATAGTGCACGGGTACCTTGAGTTGCAACTCATTGCACAGTGGGACTGCCGTGGACATCCAGATCTGGCGCAGTTCGTCATTGCTATGTCCCTTAAATCCATACTCAAGCTGCTCGCCATGCTTTTTCAGATCATCTGGCAGGCCAAACCACTCAACCGTCAACAGAAACATCCAATCGACCGCTTTTTGCAGCGCCTCGTGGCCGCTGCTATCCTGGTTGATCTTGCGCATCCCCTGCTCTCCATGGCGCAGGTGAAAGGTCTCTTCCTTGTCTACTTTCACCAGCGCGCGCTTCCACGGCCCAAAAGTCGTGCTCTGATGCACATCGCCCAGCAGCGTGTAACCGGCGCGATCATAAAAGGCGTTGGCCACAATCAGCTCGACCCAGCTATCCAGCGGCACATCGAAGGCGTAGGGATACTTGAAATGACGAGGCTCGCGCTCAAAGATCAGCTTTTCTGTATCTACCCCTAAATCACGCAGCAAACGGTACGCGATATGCGCGTGTCCCAATTCATCCTGAATAATTGAAATCGCTGAACCAAAGGTATTGAGGGTGGGTGCGTGAACGGCTGCGTGGTAATAAGCGGGGGCGCTGATCAGTTCCGTGTCTGCCGACACAGTCAAAATCCGCTTCATCCCTTCCAGGTAGACAGGGCTCATATGCTCGACGGATTCGATCAGTTGCTGCTTCTTGATGCGGCTGAGCAATGCCTCTTCACTCTGCAAAACGGTCGGAGTCATAAACATAGCTCCTTATGCTGGCTGGCCAATATACAGGTGCATATCTCCATATGGACATATCAAATTGTACGTTGTGGCTTGTTGGAATGTCAAGGTTGGGAGGGAATAGAAGGTTACTCTGATGGCAGATTGGCAAGGGCTGCATTTTGAGGTATCTTGGTCATAGTTCTGTCCTCCGCTTAGCTTCACTTGATGTTGTTTCTTCAAGCCTATGCGGTTTGGGCAGAATAAAGGACACGAAATTCTTGAACAGATTCTCAACATGTGTTATTCTTAGCTCAAAGGGTTTGAAAATAAAGAACAAGTGATCTAGCTACTTGAAAACGTTAAGAATACCAATTACTCAAGGCCTGGTAATTTGTTTTTAGCTTAGCTAGTCTCAGAAGAAAGTACATAATGGATAACCAGGTAACTTTAACTTCGGCATTAGATGCGCTTGATTATTCTTCTAGCCCTAACCTCATATTGAGGGAAGACCCTAGTAGTGTCATTTCAGAAGAACTAGAAGTAATCTGGAATGACGCCAAGGAAGAACTTGAAGTTGATGCTGTATACTTCCTAGGAAATGCTCCTGTTATATACTTTAAGCGTTTCGAGGCTCTAGACCCCAAAGCCATAGCAGACTTTCA
>JBGQJX010000478.1:0-3357 GCA_041499255.1 Ktedonobacteraceae bacterium
GAAAAACCCGCGTCTGCGCCTGCACCCAAGCAGCCGCGCACTGCATCCGTCTTGATACTCGGCTCCACCCTGTCTATTGTCCGCGAGCATGCAGCAAAGAAGCCTGTAACTGTACTTCAGAAACACTATTCCAGTTCCCGCCGCTTGATGGCAGGTAAGGTGCATAAGGCAAAAGCGGTGGATAAGCTGAATGGGGTGGGCAAGCAAAACATAAAGGGCAAACGGAAAAAAGCACGAATGCCCTACATTGTCGCTTTTGCTTTGCTACTCATACTATTTTGTACAGGTTCGCTATTCTCGCTCGTTGAGTATCAGACCTACAATGCGAAATATCATGCTGATATGTCTTTAGCGCGGGAAGGGGTACAACACTTACAAACAGGTGTGGCGCTTATTGAGACGTTACAGCGAAATTCCTTCGATGCTAATATTGTTCAAAAAGCTCAGCATGAGTTTACGGCGTCCTTGATGACCTTTAACCAGTTGAACGATGATCTGAAGTCGTTGCCAGGGATCAGCCAATCTATCCCAATGTATGGTGCTCGCCTGAGCGCTGCATTACATATCTTGCCCATCGCCATTGAGGTGTCTCAAACCGGAGTGATCGCTTGCAATGCGCTGGATTTACTCATATCGAGGTTCCACAATCCAATAAATGCTCAAGCGCAAGGCCTCACGATGGCAGACGTCAGCTTCATCGATCGGAATTTGCAACAGGTCAAGACGATACTTAACCTGGTCATTGGCCAGGTCGATCACTTACAGCCAGGAGATTTGGAGCTCGACCCACGCCTTAGGACATTCATTACCACTTTTCATAAAGATATACCAGCACTCCAGGCCTGGCTCAACACAGTTGAGAAGATCCTTCCACTTGCTCCAACACTCTTTGGCATTGGTACGCCAACAAACTATCTCGTCGAATTGCTTGATTCAACCGAACTGAGGCCAGGCGGTGGATCTATTGACAGCTATGGTATTGCCACTTTTTCAGGAGGTCAGTTAAAGACTGCTCGCATTACTGCTGCTAATTTGCTTGATGGACCGTTTGAAGCTGCTGGAGGTCGGATTCCTCTCCCGGCGGCCTACTCCTGGTTTGACATAGCGCCAACCTGGAGTTTACGCGATTCCAATCTCGATGCAGACTTTCCGACCGCGGCTCGCTACGCTGAACTGACCTACAAGCAAGAAGGTGGCAAAGCTCCCGTACAGGGGGTAATCGCCATTACCTCGGCACTGATTCTGCACGCCCTTGCTATTACCGGGCCCATCGACGTTCCAGAGTATCACGAGACCATCACAGCCCAAAATCTGCTTGCTCGTATCCACTATTATCAACTAGGGACAGGCAAACAAGGAAACAATCCCACCACCTCACCTGGTGGGCAATCGCCAGGGTCTAATCGTTTTATCGAGTTGTTGGCCTCGCATTTTCTAGTCCATATTCACCAGCTATCATCGTCAGCTCTTCTGAAGTTCATGCAACTTACGATCAATTCGTTGCACTCAAAGGACATACAAATTTATCTCGATTCAAGTGCAGCAGAGCATCTGCTCCAAAGTTATCATCTGGATTCGGCCATTCAATCACCTGGTGGTGACAGCCTCTTTGTCGTAGACGCGAACATCGCTGAAAATAAAGCGAGTAGCTTTATCACCAATGTGTTTAATGACCAGGTAACTATTGATGGTGAAGGTAACGTTGTTCACCATACTTCCCTTCGTTATGCCTGGGTGCTGCAGGGGCAAAATTACGGTTCCCCCCTCTACCAAGATTACCTGCGCGTCTATGTTCCGCCTGGGAGCGTCTTACAGAGGCAGGATGGGTGGGAGCCACGAGGCGCGAGTAAGGCCTTTGGTCGTGAAGTATGGGCTGGCTTTTTCACGCTCTCCTATCGCCAAACCCACACCATCACCCTGGTATGGACTGTGCCTGGAGCAGTAAAGAAAGGCACAAGCGGTTGGTATTACCAATATATGATTCAACGTCCAGCAGGCGTTCAATGGACGCTGCACCTGCAGGTAACATTACCATCCTGTGTAAAAGGGATCAATCAGTTGGGAAGACGAGTATCCAGTAGTCAACAGGCATTGACGCTCACGCAAGCGCTGAATGAAGACATGAATGTTGGCGTGAACTATACCTGTTAATGGACTTTCACTGGGCATGCAGCGTTGTTTGATGAGTATATCCTTTAATGCCTGTAAGGGCGCCTTATTTGGCGGCGAACCTTACGTATCTGGCGGCGCTGCAACATCAAGATAAGCACTAGAACGAGCAACACAAACCCTAGCACGCATACCGCGATGACCGGTTTGTTGTTCGCGATCATCTCTAGCGTTGATGTTTGTTTTGCGGGTGCCTTCGGCGGAGTGGTACGAGTGGATGGTGGATAGAGGCCCGTGATGATAAAGTGGGGCGTACCGCCGACATCGATCGTATTGGCAATCTGCCGGCTTGGAACATCAAGCATCATGACCTTACCTCCACGGAGGGCAATAAAGCCAAGCTGTCCATCGTTGGTGATGGCAACTGATTCAGGTGGCGCATCGGTATGAATGACACGAATCGGCTCTTTGGGCAGTGTTGTGCCAGCGAAAACGGGAGTCAGGACAGCAAGTAGATTGTGCCTCTCATCTGGCACATAGACCTCATCTGTGAGCTCGTCGTAATCTATCTGGCCATACACTCCACCAGTGAGTAGTTGATTAACTGTTCTTGTTCTGATGTCTACCGCGTCAACAGTCCCTTGCCGTGTTGTGACGTAGACGGTCTCTCCAGGTGGAAGAGAGAGATACTGGGGGCCATTTGGAATAGGAATTTGGCCAAGTTGCTTTTCTGTCAGGCCATCGAAGATTGCCAATGCACCCGTCTCCGCTACCAAGAGCTGGTGGATCACCGAGGAGCCTGTAGCAGAGACAGCTACTGCCAGTCCATAAACAGGGCTTTCCATCTTGAAAACATGCCGTACTGCACAGGTGGTAGGATCAAGTGCAGTAACGCGGGCGGCTCCATTCCCTGCTGCATACAGGATATTGCTGTACTGGTCAAGCGCCAGGAATGCAGGTTCTCCGGGGAGTCGGGCTATACAAACAGGCCGCCCTGTTTCAGCCAGGATTACGCTCACCTGTCCTAGCCCGGGTTGGGCGACGTACAGTAGACGCCCGTCGAGGGTGAGCAGGATGGTATGAGGGTCACCAGCTAGGGAGATTCTTTATACTTCCACGTTGAACTTGCGGAATATCCATCTCGGGGCGCGTTTGTCATCTGGTTTCGAAGTCTGGAAGGTGATGCTTATTCCGTAACTGCACACTGGAAGCCAGATTGTTACCGAAAGAATAACTAAAAGCGAATAA
>JBGQJX010000479.1:0-3351 GCA_041499255.1 Ktedonobacteraceae bacterium
AAGATGACGACTGCGCACGGCTGTGGTTGCTGTCCGTCTTGCCAGATTGAGTGCGGTTTGAGTACATACGTGGGATGGATTTCCTGCGACATGAATACGCTCCTCTATTGAAATGTCGGTAGATATAAATGCATGGTATATGCTGAGTATACCCCATTCAGCAATATTTGATTTTATATATAGACATGATGTCCGCCATGTTGTTACACCCGGATAACTTCTCTGTGATATCTTACATACAATGAGCAAGGTTATTGCTGAGATAACTTGCAAAGGGGCGCACAGCTAACTAAGGTTGGAGATAGCCTAATGTGATGATTGGCATGCTACAACAGGGAGGATTCTATGGCGAAATACGATATGACGATTATAGGTGGGGGTTCTGGCGGTCTTACTGCTGCACGCACCGCGGCGGCGCTGGGCGCAAGCGTCCTACTGATTGAGAAAGAGAAGCTGGGTGGGGATTGTTTACATTATGGTTGTGTACCCAGTAAGAGCATGATCCATGTTGCTAAAGTAATGCAGCAGGCTAAAGGGGCTGCTAAGTTAGGGCTGATGCCTGCCGACCTGGGAGTGGACATGGGGAAGGTCTCAGCATATATTCAAGGGGTGATAGAGCGCGTCGGTGAGGGTGAACGTATTTATACCGAGAGCGTTACGGTGAAGTTTGGCCAGGTAGCATTCAAGTCGGCCACAGAACTATCTCTGAATGATGAGCTCTTCAGCAGCCGCAATACCATTATCGCCACCGGCTCGCGCCCGATGGTACCCAGAGTGGAGGGCCTGGAAGAGGCAGGGTATGTGACCAATGAAGGTGTTTTTGATCTTACGCAGCTCCCTGCTTCCCTTGTTATAGTGGGCGGCGGTCCAATTGGCGTCGAACTGGGGCAGGCTTTCGAACGCCTCGGCTCGAAGGTGACCATTATCCAGGGGCCGGAGCGCATTTTGCCCAGGGAAGATCCAGAAGTCTCGGAAACTGTGGCCAGTGCGCTAGTCTCCGAAGGGATCAAGATCGTCACCGGTGCTCGTTTTATCAAAGCCAGTCGCAATGGTGACAAGAAGGTGGTCACTGCCAGACAGGGCGATAAGTTGCTGGCTTTTGAAGCTGACGAGATATTGCTGGCACCAGGACGCCAGCCCAATGTTGGCGGGTTGAACCTGGAAGCTGCTGGCGTCAAGTATGATGCCAGGGGCATTAAGGTCAACGAATACCTGCAGACGTCGGCAGCGAACATTCTCGCAATTGGCGATGTGATCGGAGGGTACCTGTTTACCCACGTTGCAGCCTACCAGGCTGGCGTAGCAGTGCGGAATGCGCTGGTGCCATTCGCGAAGAAAAAGGTCGACTACCGTGTTGTGCCATGGTGTACTTTTACGGACCCGGAGGCCGCGCGTGTAGGACAGACGCCCGCCGACGCGGAAAAGCAATACAAACAGGTACGGATTGTCAAGTTGCCGTGGGCAGATATCGACCGCGCCCAGGCAGAGGGAGAAACAAGGGGTTTTATAAAACTCGTGCTGGCTGGCAGAAAAGATGAGATTGTGGGGGCACACATGGTAGGAGCGCGTTCAGGCGAAATGTTGGGCGAAATGGCCCTGGCAATGCAGCATAACCTGACCTTGAATGATATCCTGGCTACGATTCATGCCTATCCTACGATGAATACGGGCATCCAGCAAGCAGTTTTCGAGGCGTATCTCGAGGGTGAGGCTCTTGCCAACAATCGTAAGCTTGTGCGTACGGTGCTCAGCGTGCGTGGTTAGAGACAAGCCCAGGCATTTAAGATGACTTCTGGTTGGCGCTTTTGGGTGGTGTGACGCTAAAGAGCGAACGCGTTGTTGAGCGTATATAGGCTACCAAAGCGGCGATCAGGAGAAACAAAAAGCCGGGCACGAGCAGTGCTACAACGAACGGGACGTGTAGCCACGAGAGAAAAAAGAATTGAGAGAATACGAGCAGTAACACCAGGATCGTGGCGATGAACGTGATAGTGGCGACGAACTTAGCGCGCAATTGTTCTTCCTCCATGCGAAGGCGCAGCCCTGCTTGTTCACGCCAGCTATTTTGTAGGTTCTGCATACTTTCGCGTTCGGTGGCTATTTGTTGTCGTTCCTGGTCAAGCTCACGTTCAAGTTGATTGGCTTTATTCTGCGCTTGTCGTATAAGATAGAGCGTCTCGGCAGTATGTTCTTCTTCAATCTGCTTGACATGTAATTCCACTGTTTTCAGGGCGTCTGTTGTCTGACTGTTATCAATGTGAAGTTCAAGGGTACGTGTGGCCTCCACCAGCATGTTATGAGCCTCTTCCTCCACGGCGCTCTGGAAGGAGTCATAGAGCTCCTTGTAACGCTTTTCTAAGTCAAGATGATCTTGAATAGTACGTTGTAATTGTGCTGTGATGGTATCTATACGACTCTCATATTGGGCAATGTCCTGTTGATGAGCATGCTGAATAGCTTCAATTTCCTCTACGCACCTGGCTATTTCTGAGCGCAGGCGCTTGATTTCTTCGCGTGATTGCATGTATTGCCGCCAGACAATTTTCCCATGTGTTTCCTGGCTACTGATACGTGGAAGCTCTTCAGTTTGTTTCTGCTGCAAGATTTGCTGCCGCCGTTCGGATACATTATCTCGATGGTTGTACGTCCGTGATATTTTTTCGATAGCCCCGGTGGTCTGGGTGGTATCATCCGAAGAAAGCATAGTATGTTCCCTCGCATTGTTACTGTTTTGCGGTCAGCGACTGAATACAAAAACGCCACAGAACGACATAAAGCAAACGACATGCAGCATGATAGTGCTTGCGCATCGATCAAGCGATTCTCTCCCTTGTTGCTATTATGCACAGTAAAACGCAAAGATGCAAGCCCCCCGGAGTGTTTTTAGTGTATTAAAGTATATCAATATATATTAGTATGTCTCAAAGCCTCTTTGCCCAGGACGACATAGGTTAGCAGGCCGGCGGCGAGTCCACCGGAAATACCCAGGAGATACATGGCCCAGTGGGTAGTTTTTAGGGGCAGGGTGTCGGCGTCTTCTTTGGAGTTACCGTCGGACAAGGCTTGCGTGTCGGCGTCGGAGTTGGTGTGTCCGTAGCAGTAGGGGTAACTGTTACCGTTGTACTGGCCGTTGGGGATGCACCAGCTGTCCCCGAAGCGGTTGGTGAAGAGATTACCAGTGTGAAGAAGGCTGCACGATCAACTGTGACGTTGCAGGGTGGTACGCCTTGAGGTCCCTGAAATGCAATGGTGACCAGTATTAATTTATTGATATCCGCAAATTTATTGGCGACTGAGACGGGGAAAATGGCCAGGCCGTCAGAAGTTGTATTTGCGGTGACATTCACGCTG
>JBGQJX010000480.1:0-3327 GCA_041499255.1 Ktedonobacteraceae bacterium
ACAAAGTGACCAGCGCCGTTTGGTCCGCAGTGGAGATAACCCTGTTCGGCAGTTCCCCCAATCTTTTCTCGTCCAGGTGTGCGTGATGCGGCATTGACGCCAGGAGCCAGGGTAGCGAAGATCGGGTCGAGATGCTTGATGACCTCGTCCTCACCCCCGATCATCAAACAGTAGCCGCGTTCGAGTCCCCAAACGCCGCCACTCGTGCCAACGTCGACATAGTGGATGCCCTGAGACTTGAGCTCGGCAGCGCGCCGGATGTCATCGTGATAGTAGGAGTTGCCGCCATCAATGACGATGTCACCAGGAGCGAGGTGCGGGACAATACTGGCCAACGTGGCATCTACTGAGGCAGCGGGCACCATAAGCCAGATAGCGCGTGGCGTGGCAAGCTTACTGACAAGATCTTCTAACGACGTCGCTCCCTGCGTGATGGCCCCGTCTTTCAGGAGCGTCTGGATGGTTTCCGCGTGGCGGACGTAGCCGGTGATGCTATGACCCGCTCGTATCAGCCGTTGTGACATGAAGGCGCCCATGCGCCCAAGCCCGATCATCCCAAGTTCCATACTGAGTTCCTTTCTCTATGCCTTTATTCGATAGCTGGTACGGTGACCGCATTGTTTTCTGTGCCTACTATATCATACAGCAATGCGCAAACCCGGCCTGGCTCCAATAGCCATTCAATGCTATTCAGTCACAGAACGTCCTTTCTGGAAGCCCCGTTCATGTATGCGGGGGTTCATGACAAAGAAATGGTACATTTGACACTCCAATTACGTTACGCGGTTGTTTATACTCAATGATGTACCGTAGTGTAGTACATTTTAGCTGTAGTTTTCAATCATTTTGCCTTGACAAATATATGGAGGATGCGTTAAGCTACTAGCGTTAACTAAACTGTAACAAATAGTGCAGAGAGCTTTCACCCCCGCAATACTTCCTGGTTTTTCGCTGGAATAGTTGTACGTCACGTACAACATGAGCAGTAACGCAGCAAGCCCATCAAAGCATGTACAGGCGCAACGGAATCCAACATAGTTGATCGTGTTCGTATAACGGTGATGGAGTGTTTGAGTTGTAGCGCTTTCCCTCGTCTATTAGAATAACAACCTGATTTTCGTAGGTGATCACTTTGCTCCAGCCAGGCTGGAGAAAGAGAGCCAGAGCATGGGTATAGAGATGGATAAACCTCCACGAGAAGAGAGCTTAAAAGAGCTTACCGATAGCTGTATGCGTGAAATACAGAAGTACAATCAGAGGGAGCCACACGACGACCAGTGCTGCCTGGAGATTTTTCGCCGGGCGATGTTGCGGAATGACTCTGATGCCTGGGAAGTACTTGTGGAGCGCTTTCATGGAATAGTGTTGAGCTGGGTGCGCCGCCATCCACAAAGAGAGATAGCATGCGCTCTTTATAGCGAGAAAAATTATGTTGAGCAAACCTTTGCGCGCTTCTGGATGGTCACGGTGCGCAACAAAAGCCTGGAATTTTCTTCGCTTGGTGGGGCCCTCGCTTTTTTACGTACGTGCGTCAATAGTGTTATTATAGATACACTAAGGGGCCAGAAAGAGGTTCCAATACCGGAGAGCTTTGAACGTGTGGCGCCTGAGCTAGACGAGAGTTTCCAACGATGGGAGATCATCAAGAGCTTTATTCCTGGCGAACGCGAGCAGCGGCTGGCGTATTTGCTGTATTATTGTGGCCTCAAGCCCCGGCAAATCGTGCAGTTTGCCCCGCAGGAATTCAACGATGTCCATGAAATCTTTCGCTTGACGCGCAATATTATCGACCGGCTGCGCCGCAATAAAGAACGGCTGCGCTGGTTATTGGGCGACGGTGAGTTTTAAGGGAACAGTGAAATTGAACCCCCAAAAAATCGTTTAACTACGTTTATAAAGCAACACACAGCAACGAGCCTGTTGTTCTGTAAGTGAAATTCTTGCCAGAGAATGAGGAAATACTAACTATGGACTGTTTGCACGCGATGGCCCCCAATGACGAGGAACTTTTGGGTTTTGCTCTTGATGAAGAGACTCTGTCAGCGCCGACAAGAGAACACCTGGAACAATGCGAAATTTGCCAGCAGCGCCTCGCTATGTTTAAACAAGTCAACTCCTCCATTGTTTCCCAACTCTATCGTCGCCTGTGTCCTACCGGGATACAATTGAGCCTCTATTGCGCCAACTTGCTCCCTGTCGAAGAACGAACAAGTGTAGCAGCCCATGTCTTAGATTGCCCTCTTTGTACCGCCGAAGTGGCGGTGACGCGCCGTTTTATGGCTATGCCCCTGGTGGAGCCGGCTCCCGATGCTTCACCGGCGGCAGTGGTACGCCGTATTTATGCCACGCTCTTCAGGCAACAGGCCCAACTGGTACAGCGCAATGGCGGCTCTCTGCCCGAAAAAGCCTGGCCTCGTCAATACCGGGCGGAAGCTATCGATATCTCGCTCCACCTCTCGCGGGCAAGCAATGGCGAATATATGTTGCTTGGTATCCTCACCAGCGCTGATAGTTCAGAAAGTGTAGACGTTTTTGAAGGAGCGAAGGCAGAACTGTATGCTGCGCGAAAAGAAGGTGACACGGACGAAAGGAAAGCTGAGAAAGCGATTTGTCGCGCCGTGGTAGACGACCTGGGAAATATCGTATTCAGCGGGGTACCCATTGGCGAGTACACGCTGGTCTTACACCTGCCGGAGCAGGAAGTGATCATTGAAGGCATAGACATCGGGCGCGGGTAAGCATTCCACATATTTTAGAAGATAAAAGTGAACCAGGGGCTGAATCTTCAGCCCCTATAAGCATCAACCTAAGACACAGGCCCACATGACCGCGCTCCCCTGTCACCCTGAGCCGCAGCGAAGGGTCTCTCCCGCCGCCGCAAAGTAGTAGAGCGGTGAGCCATGCCACCATCTGTCACCCTGAGCCGCAGCGAAGGGTCTCTCCCGCCGGCCCACGAGATGCTTCGCTGCCCTCAGCATGACAGCGCAGTCCTCCTGTCGCGCCAGCGCTCCTCCCGCATGTGATGGGCTTTTCTTAGCTTGATGCATATTGGGGCCGAATCTTGGCCTCTGGTTCTTTCTTTACTAATGCTACTTTATTTCCGCGCTATAGTTTGCGCCTGCCAAAACCGCCTCTGCCTGTAACCAGGCGCAAGATGGCAATGAGGATGCAGGCGCCGATGAAGGCGATAATGATGGTGCCAATCAAATTCGATGTGCCGAGGCCTAGCAAACCGGCCAGGAAGCCACCTATGATCGCGCCCACGATACCAACGACGATGTCGCCGACGATACCGAAACCACCGCCGCGCATCACAAAGCCCGCGAG
>JBGQJX010000481.1:0-3317 GCA_041499255.1 Ktedonobacteraceae bacterium
GCGTGTGGCGATTGGAAGCCAGCGCGGCCGTCAGAATGCGATGGCTCTGCACCGTCTCCTCCGGCGTCACACAGCGGAATGGCTGACGCATTTCTCCGCGATGGGCCAGTTCGTCACAATAAGCTGCCCACATCTGCAAGATCGAATCGGAGAAACCCGCCTCAAAGATGTTGCCCGTAATTGTTGGATAGGCCGATTCTGAGCCAAGGTCCTGTACTTGCCAGCTCTGAGAAGCGCCGGGAGTGTAAGCCATGCTGCGCAGCGTCTTTGGATATTTTGTACTGAATTCAGCAGAAAAGGCCGTGCCAAGCACTCGCAGGTACCAGGTATTGGTCTCGCCAGGGGCAATACGCTTCATCTCAAGCAACATGGGGAAATGCTGCCCCTTCCCTCTTGTGTTAGCGTAGCCTCCCTTGCCTCTTTCGCCTGCTTGTAACTCTCCAGATCCTGGTATCACTACTTCGCAGGCCAGCGTAGCATTATCCCAGGTCTCACATGGCACCATAGCTCCTCCCGGTCCCGGCCTCTCTGTAATGATCTTAGAGAGCAGCGCGCGCACGTTGCTCGGGTACCAGCCGGCGCGCAATGGCATATGCAATACATGCATCCCCAGGTCACCCATACACCCATACTCCCCGTTGAGCGCCACCCGCCGCTTCCAGTTGATCGGTTTACCTGGATCGAGATCACTGCTGTGCAGGAAGCCCGCCTGCACCTCTAAAATGGTACCGAAACGCTCCTCACGTATAAACTGCGCCATCTTCTGCGCTCCCGGAAAGAAGGGAAACTCCGAGGAACAGCGCACCAACACCTCTGGACGAGCCTTCACTGCTGCCATGATGCGGGCGTTAGCGGGCTGGTCAATGCCAAAAGGCTTTTCACCCAGCAAGTGCTTCCCTGCCTCAATAATATCCACATACAACTGCTCGTGGAGATTGTGTGGCACAGCACAGTAAATCGCCTCAACCATGGGAGAGTCAAGCAACTCGAGATAATTTTGCGTTACAATGCGGATACTCTCAAAATGTTCTGTAAACCAGCCAGTCATGGTAGGGTTTGTGTCGCACACGCCAACAATGCGCGGCACAACATCTTGATCAAGCAAGTGACACCATCGTGCCACTGCGCTGGCAAACTCCCGCCCCATCAAACCACAACCTATAATACCGAAATTGATTATCCGCTTCTGCATCGTTCACCTCGCCTGGTCATCCTTGTATGGCCATATAAAATGTAGGGGCGCAATGCATTGCGCCCGCCTGGAAAGCCGCGATTCACCTTACGCATTCAGTATTATCAGCGCCTGTTCAGGAGTTGCCTCGTCGTGAACGAGCGCCATCAGCGCGCACGTCATCTGAGATGGGCGTTCATGCTGGATCACATTCCGCCCATAAACAATCCCTGCTGCCCCCTGGCGCACGAGATCAAAAGTGCGCCTCAGAATCTCCTCCTCAGACGTTTTGCCACCGCCGCGCACAAGTACCGGGCGACCCGCTGCTACTTCAATCACCCTGTGATATTGGCTCACATCATCGCATGGGTCCGCCTTGATGACATCAGCTCCCAGTTCGACCGCCTGGCGCACCAATGGTAGTATTTTGTCCAGGTCACCGTCTACCATATAGCCGCCCTGGGTGTTCTCCTGCATCACCAGCGGCTCAATCATCAAAGGCATCCCATATCGGTCGCATTGGGGCTTCAAGCGGCAGATATTCTCGACGCACTGGGCATGTAGCTCAGGCTGATCGGGCAGTAGCAACAGATTCACCACCACACACGCGGCATCCAATCTAATAGCTTGTTCGACAGCACCTTCCATCAGGCGGCTAAACAAAAAGCGGGGCAGAGCCTTCCCATAAATATTGGCTACATCGGTGCGCAGCACAAGCGATGGCTTCGTCTTCCCACGTATGCTCTGCAGCATTGGCGCCAGCCCAGGACTCAGCTGTATAGCATCGGGATTCGCTGCGACAATAGTGGCAACAACCCGCCGCATATCTTCTATCCCATCCAGAAATGTGCGCTCGTTAAAGAAACCGTGGTCGATCGCGACATCGAAGCAGCGACCATCCACGCCAAGTAGGCGGTTCAAGCGTGGAGCAGTGTTCATAAGCGTACTCCATGTAAAGAGCAGAAAGTAAAACAGGATAATTTTTCGTGTTATCATTATGCCATAACGTTAAGTTTAATGCACCGGTTGCTCAATATTACTTGGAGGAACTATGGAAAAATACGGCTATCGTTTTTCGTTTGGTCCCTGGAATATCCACGAGGGCGCCGATCCATTTGGCCCGCCGGTCAGACAGCCGCGGGATTTTGAGAGCAAATTGACCGTTTTCAAAGAGCTGGGCTTTGACGCTGTGCAGTTTCACGATGACGATGCAGTTCCCGGCCTGGACGGTCTCTCAGCTGCGCAAATTCGCGAGCGGGCACAGGCTATGCGGCGAAGAATCGCGGACAATGGCCTGACAGCGGAATTTGTCGCGCCCCGCCTCTGGGAGCATCCTCTGACCATCGATGGGGCCTTCACTGCCAACGATGCCAGCGTCCGCGCCTATTCCATTGACCGCGCTAAAAAGGCTATCGATATTGCCCGCGAGCTTGGGACAAACCTGCTAGTGTTATGGCTCGCACGCGAGGGCACCTATCTGCGCGAAGCCAAAGATTCATTCCAGGCCACACACCAGTTACTAGAAGCCCTCAACGCCCTCCTGGATTACGATCCCCAGGTACGCATTGCTATCGAGCCAAAACCCAATGAACCCATGGACCTGGCCTACATCCCAACCATGGGACACGGCTTAGCGCTGGGTTTCCAGGCAAACGATCCGCAGCGTGTAGGGGTGTTGATGGAATCCGCGCACGCCATCCTGGCGGGTCTTGACCCATCGGACGAGATTGGCTTTGCCCTGGCCTTTGGCAAGCTCTGGAGCGTTCATCTCAACGATCAAAACGGGCTAAAATACGACCAGGATCGCTCATTTGCATCGGTTGATCTACGTCGCGCCTTCAACCAGGTGCGCGTCCTCGATCGGCACCAGTATTGGAACGTTGGCATGATCGGACTAGACGTCAAAGCCATCCGAACCCAACCTGCCTCCGTCGCGACCAAACACCTGCGTAACAGCCTGCACAGTTTTCTGCGCCTGGTAGAGGTAGTGCGCTCCGTGAATCAGGATGCTGTCAAAGCTTTGATAGCAGCACGCGACTATGAAGAACTTGACTGGCTCATACTCAACACCCTGATGGGATGCTAGCAAACAACTCTCATATATTGAGCCGAAATCCTCATCCCAGCCGTTTTCTTTTTAGGAAAC
>JBGQJX010000482.1:0-3314 GCA_041499255.1 Ktedonobacteraceae bacterium
ATGAAACTGAACTACTACTGCCATAGGACGATATGGCGTCGGTGAAACTCCGTAGAAGCCCTCGGCTTCAGCCGTAGGGAGTCGTCACTCTTCATGTTGCGTAAGAGCATGAATTGCCCGCGCAGTCTCCTCGTCAATGTGGTACGTCTCCTCGTCGGAGGGGAACTTGCCGGCCCGGATATCTGCGAAAAAATGTTGCAAGGCTTCGGTTGCGGTATTAGCCAGGTGCGCATACTGCCGCACAAATTTTGGTGGCTTAACATCGTTGAAACCCAGTACATCGTGAAAGACAAGCACCTGGCCATCGCAGTGCGGGCCGGCCCCAATGCCAATCGTTGGAATCGCTATTTCTTTCGTCACAACTTCTGCCAGGACGTCGGGTATGCCCTCTAATACGATGGCAAACACACCAGCGTTGGCCAGCGCGCGCGCATCATCCAGCAGAGCGCGCGCTGCTTCAATCTTCTTCCCCTGCACTCGGTAGCCACCCATCGAGTGTACCGACTGTGGCGTCAATCCCAGGTGTCCCATCACCGGAATTTCACTGGAGATCAGAGCATCAACCATTTTCAGACGTTTGCGTCCGCCCTCTAATTTGACAGCTCCGGCTCCAGCCTCGCGCATTAAACGCCCCGCGTTGCGTATAGTCTCTTCCACCGATATATGATAGCTCAACCATGGCATGTCTCCTACCACCAGTGCGCTGGGTTTCGTGCGTGTTACCGCGGCTGTATGGTAAATCATGTCATCAATCGTCACGGAAAGTGTATCCTCGTAACCTAACACGTTATTGGCTACTGAGTCGCCTACCAGGATAATATCCACTCCCGCCCGTTCAGCAATACGTGCCGTTGGAGCATCGTAAGCCGTCACCATTGTTAGCTTAGTCCCGCCCTTGCGTGCCTGGATAGCGGGTACCGTCACTTTGTCCCCCATGATAATTCCTTTCTCCCCACTCTGGGATAAATCGTGCATTGTAGGGGCGACCCTCGTGGTCGTCCAATAGTTTCCAGATTCTCTATTCTGAGATTAGAATACCTGTCTCCCAACTTCCATCTGAATGCAGTAAAAAATTGTCAATCAGGCGGGTTGGGCCTACTTTTGCCGCAATAGCAAGTAGCGCCGGGGCGCGTAGAGCCTCCAACAACTCGAAACTTTGAGGGTCTCTGACCTCCGCGTAGTCCAGGTGCGCCCGCGGCTCCCTGGCTATCGCTTCAACCATTGCCCGTACAACTGCTGGAGCGCCTTGGGCCGGCTGTGATTCAAACGCTTGTCGCCCTGCCAGCAATGCCTGGTAGAGCACTCTTGCCGCTAGTCGATCCTCTGTATGAAGATACTCATTGCGACTACTGATCGCCAGGCCATCGGCCTCGCGTATTGTGGCTAAGATGCGCAGGGTCACTTCAAGATTGAGATCGCTTACCATGCGTGCGATCACTGCAACCTGCTGGGCATCCTTTTGCCCGAAATAAGCCAGGTGAGGTTGTACGATATGAAATAATTTCAATACAACTGTTGCCACTCCCCGGAAATGCCCCGGTCGATGGGTTCCCTCACCCTCGCTGGACAGTATCCCCGTTGGCTCAACATATGTGACGAAACCTGGAGGGTAGATTTCATGCGCTGTGGGAATAAAAACATAATCTACTTCCGCGGCTTCCAACATGTGTAAGTCACGAGGAATATCACGTGGGTAACGCTCCAGGTCTTCGTGTGGACCGAATTGGGTCGGGTTAACAAAAATACTCACTACGAGCACATTGTTCTCTGCGCGACCCTGGCGAACGAGCGAAAGATGTCCCTCGTGAAGATACCCCATCGTTGGCACCAGGCCGACCCTGGTGGAACCGGCCAAATTCGCGCGCACCTCCAGCATCTCTTGAACTGAAGTGACTACTCGCATCCTCGTGCTCCTGCTCCTGTACTTCCTTGCATCGCTGCAGCGATGGCTTGCAAATTAGCGTATGAGCGTCTTTACCCCTTCTGGTCCGCCGATAATCGCCCGTTCTGCCATATGCAGAAACAAACCCGTTTCAACCACACCAACAATTTCTTTGAGGCGTGCTTGCACTTCTGCCGCGTCTTTTATCCCGTCCGCAAAAGCGCAATCGATAATCACGTTCCCGCTATCGGTAATGAACGTCTCACCATCCCGCTGGCGCACCTGGGCTTTTATTCCCAGTGACTCCAAACGCCTGCGTACGGGAGTTACTGCGAAGGGCACGACTTCGACAGGTAAGGGATAATGCGTACCTAACGTTGGCACCAGTTTGGTTACATCTCCGATAACCACAAAACGGCGTGCCGACGCAGCCACGATCTTCTCGCGCAGGAGCGCTCCACCTCCACCCTTATTCAAGTTCAATTGACTATTAATTTCGTCAGCCCCGTCGATGGCAAGATCAAGCTCGGGATGAGTATCAAGCGTCGTGAGAGGTATGCCGAGTTTACGGGCAAGTTCCTCGGTAGTCTTTGACGTAGGAACGCCTCCGATAATCCTCAGACCTTGCTGGATGCGTTCGACAAGAGCATACAACAGGTATGTTGCTGTTGAGCCTGTCCCCAACCCGAGCACCATACCATCTTCTATGAGTTGTGCAGCAGCCTCACCTGCCAGGCGTTTCCAGCTATCTTGCTGAGCATTCACTTGCATTATACTTCCTCCTGGCGAAAGACCTCTTCCGTTGGCTCTCGCCCCCATTTAACCTGCTTCGAGTATAGCATTTTTCTCGAAAGAACACCAAATTGAGGCGTATATCCTCTTCCAACCCCTGAAGAGGATCAGTGTGGGAATGCATCATCCTCATTGGTTATCCTGCTCCCCTCCCCTTCTGCCCCTGGCAATGTTGGGGCGTCAGGAATTGTTTCCAGATGGCGGGCGAGCAGGGCCGTCGCCGACTCACCCACCAGGGCCTGTAACGAGCAATGCAGATCGCCGATCCGCTCCAACTTGCTAGTAATAAATTCATGACTAGCCGTTCCAGCGGCTAACCCTGTCAACCCACGCTGCGCAGCCTCATATTCCATGCCAATTTGTGCCAACAGACGTGCAACCTCACTTTGGTTCTCAGACATTCGTTATCTTCCTTTCCATGCGCTCTCGTGGTCTCCATTTCCACGAAGGAATGCTCCTGTGAGGACACTCTACCAGAGGGCGGCCTGGAGAACGTGCAGAAAACTGCTTGTTCTCGCTGCTAACTGGATAATCTCTTGTCTTACTCCACCGGATATGGCAAGATAGGGACAGGACACACTGTTTCATGAGTCTCCAAGGAGTTCCGGCATGCGACAGCACACTGATCTGCTGCAAGCAG
>JBGQJX010000483.1:0-3301 GCA_041499255.1 Ktedonobacteraceae bacterium
CGCCATCCACAGCGCGAAGGCGATCTGGTACCATTGCTGTGGCGCAACCAGTGGGAGAGAAAATGGGAGAATGGCGAGAAGCGGATATTCAAGAGGCAGCGCGCGGAATGGTTGTGTTATTGTTTGAGCTTCGATCAGGTGAATAATACTGTCAGGAAAGCCTTGAGCCTTCATTTTTTGAACGAGAGAAGTGGAGGTGCTGGGAGGAATAAAGGCACATTGATCAGCAGGGAGAGAAGCCAGCCCGGGCGTACCTTTCCAGAAGGCGTTTGCATAGCATTGGTACCTGGTGACATCATTGTACCGGTTTTGGAACTGTGTTGATATGCCCCAAAATAAGAGAGCACCCATCGCCAGTATGACAAAGGCATCCAGAACAAATTGCTGTACTGGCCTCTTCGGCATTTTTGGTGATATGGACTTGTCGTCTGGTTGCTGAAAAGTATTAGCCCTACCCGCGTGCATATCATTTGCGTTAGACATATAATTGGTCCTAAAATTCCTCTTGAGACATGAGTCGAACTTCTCTCTATTCCTGTTGAGCCAGGTAGGCCTTTAGTATAATGGCTCTCATAACTTTATGACAATAGGACGAAGAAAGTAGGGTACTTGTCAGATACCCCATAGCAAAAGCCAGGGGCTTGTGTCTGTGCTCCACCGCAACTCGGCATCCCTGGAGAGGCGTGCCGCTTTGGCTTCATCGCACGACACATCACGGGAGTCCGAAGACTCCACTGGGCCGTCTGACAAGCGGCCCGTCCTTGCCCACCGGGGCCGAACCCTTTGCGAGCAAGAAGCGTTGTGATCGACCGAGAACGTTTTACCCAGGCACGGCGTTCTTGCCTGGAACCCGACCGTTCAGTTGGAAAGGTACCCTGTAGGCGAACCGTCTCTCTCTTCCGAGGAAGAGTGCCTAAGCCTACCTGTACCTATTCTAGCAGAGGAGCAAAAAGGTGGCAATGGGTGCTAACGCACGCGGCGTTTCCTCCCCGTGCATGAATGCAGGGGACTCCACGCCGCAATATGTTGATGCGCTCCTGTGCGGCTTTTTTGACTGGCAAGGGCGCTGTGATGCGCCAGTAAAACGATTGACGCATCCCCTAAACCTGCTATACTTAAGTGAGCACTCCGACTTGATGGGGTTGCTCCTGAGGTTGAGAATTGTAAGGATACTCCGATGCGAATTGCACTTGACTATACAGCAGGCATCAGGCAGGGAGCAGGAGTTGGGCAGTATGTACGAAGCCTGGTGGGCGCGCTGCTTGCACAGGATTCTACCAATAAATACACGTTGATTACAAGCGGACGCCCCACAAAGGAGCGTGCATTTCCTACCGCTGGCAATGTTCACGGTCGCAGTCTATTTGTTCCTGATCGCTACCTGAACATTCTCTGGTACCGCTGGCGGGTTCCGCTCTATGCAAATTACTTCACGGGTCCAGCAGACATCTATCATGGTCTGGATTTTGGTCTTCCTCCGCTCAGAGGCAGGGTGCGCAAGGTTGTGACCGTCTATGACCTGGCGTTTCTGGAGCATCCAGAGACGGCAGTGCCTTCATTGGCTGCCTACCTGATGAAAGTCGTACCAGAGGCAGTGGCCGCAGCCGATGTTGTTGCCGCTATATCTCATGCAACGAAGCAGGCCCTCATCGAACACTATAAGGTGCCCCTGGAAAAGATTACAGTCATCCCCTGTGGCGTTGCCCCGCACTTTCAGCGCATTACCGACCCGGCGCTTTTAGAGGCAACGCGTCGCAAGTTTGAGTTGGAGCGTCCTCTCGTCCTCAGCGTTGGCACGCTGGAGCCGCGCAAAAACCATCTCGGCCTCATCAAGGCTTTCTACGAAGTGCAGAAAAGAAAAGGAAGCTCTCCTATGCTTGCGCTTGCAGGGGGACAGGGCTGGCTCTATGAAGAGACGCAGCGCGTTGTGACGGAACTCAAGCTGGAGAACAAGGTGCGCTTTCTTGGGCGCGTCAGCGAGCTCGAACTGATTACATTGTACAGCCTGGCTGATGTATTTGCCTTTCCGTCGTTTTTTGAAGGCTTTGGCATACCACCATTAGAAGCAATGGCATGTGGCGCGCCTGTCATCACTTCGAACACGTCCTCTTTGCCAGAGGTCGCAGGTGATGCAGCCATGCTGGTTGACCCACATGACACGAATGCAATAGCGAATGCAATTATTCGTATATTAGAGGATGAACAATTACAGGAAGAGCTACGCCAGAAAGGCTACTTACAGGCGCAACGTTATACCTGGTCTAAGACAGCAGGCAAGATGCTTTCTGTTTATCAGAAACTGTACAAAGGCGTAACAGATTTTTCTGAGGGAGCCGAAATAAGCTCCGTTTCATATACGCTATGACGAGTTTTTTACTGAGCCATCCCCCAACAACCACAAGTCACCTATTAAGCATGATGCCAAATCCAACAGATGAAGGATAGTAACATGACAATATCGATACCGTCTCGCATCCTTATCACAGGATGTACGGGCTTTGTGGGCGGCTACCTGGCGGAACAATGTCGAATTCGCTATCCACGAGCAGAGTTGTTTGGGCTTTCGGGGAACTCAATGCTGCATACTGCCACGCCTGGTATGAGTGACGTAAAGCTCCTGGTGGCAGATATCACGCAACCAGAAGCCATTCGCCAGGTAGTAGCACAGGCACAGCCGGACCTGGTCATTCATCTAGCTGCGCAGTCCTCAGTTTCAGCGTCCTGGAAGGATCCATTTGAAACGCTCAAGGTCAATGCCGGGGGGACAATACATCTCCTAGAAGCCTTGCGAACCGAGCAACTTACACCTCGCATCGTGCTTGTAGGCTCAGGTGAGCAATACGGTATGGTACGTCCTGACGACAACCCTATTCGCGAGGAGTGCCCATTTCGACCTGCAAACCCGTATGCAGCCTCAAAAGCGGCCCAGGACCTCTACGGCTACCAGTATTTTGTAGCCTATGGGCTACCGATCTTGCGTGCGCGCCCGTTTAATCACTTTGGGCCACGCCAGACAGCTACGTTTGTAGTAGCCAACTTTGCCCGGCAGATTGCTATGATCGAAGCAGAAAAAGCCGAGCCTGTGTTATCCGTAGGTAATCTTCAAGCTCGACGGGACTTTTTGCCAGTAGAGGATGTTGTAGCTGCCTATCTAGCAATTGCTGAGCAGGGGCAGCCAGGTGAGGCATACAACATTGGTTCGGGTCAAGCGCGTTCAATCAGAGCGATTCTGGATCTACTGCTAACTTTTGCAGGAACGCCCATTCAACTGCGCGAAGATCCGGCGCGACTACGGCCTGTA
>JBGQJX010000484.1:0-3286 GCA_041499255.1 Ktedonobacteraceae bacterium
CGATAAATGTGCCATTGCTATGTAACACAACTATTGTACGATTTGTTCTGGATTGAGCGGCACAACCTCTGGTTTACTCTCCCTTTGCCGTATATGGAGACCAATCAAATTCGGGTGCTAGTTTTGCAAAATATCTGGCGTAAGTCATCATTTAACACTTGAGCATGATATATGGTTGTGCTTGACATGCAAGATGTGCCGTGACAAGACTACTTTCAGGGATGTGACGAAAGAGGGCAGCCTTGGAAGTCTTCGTCGTTTGAAACACACAGTGCGGCTCTCGCGTCCACCGACCCGGTTCTCCTGCGCGGGCTGCTGCGCCGTGACGATATCCCTTCCATCGCTCGACAAGCTCTGCGCCTGGAAAGCGGCTTAAATGATATCGTGCTGTTGCCGATCGTGCTGATCGCTATGGCCTTTCTTGGAGCAACCGCCTCGGCCAGTTACTTGTACTGGCCGCGCCTCGCTCTCGATCTGCTTGTACTCGGACCCTCGGCAGGGGTCCTGGTGGCTGTGGCTGGCGTGGCGACGATGGCCGTCATCCGGCGACGCGCTGGCATACGGCGCGATTACGAGTCCTTGTTTTCCCTGGGCATTGCTTTCACCGCTTACGCGGCGGCAGAAGCGGTACATGGCAGTGGCTTTCTTGCAGCATTCGCCGCCGGGTTCACGATTGCGGCTCTCGACGTGGAAATGTGCGATTGTTTCCTCGAATATGGCGAAACGACGGCGGAAATGACGCTGCTCTTCACCTTTGTGCTCTTTGGCGCCTCACTGATCTGGAGTGGCTTCACGATCCTGAGCCTCCCACTGGTGCTCTTTGCGATCCTGGCCCTCCTCGTGCGACCGGTAGCATTCCTGCTCTCACTTGCACGCATGCGATTGAGTCGATATGAACAGGTGCTCATCGCCTGGTTCGGGCCACGAGGACTCAGCTCCCTGTTGCTGGTACTGCTTCCCGTGTTCGCGGGAATCGCAGGCAGTGAGCGGTTGTTCGCCATCTGTTCACTCGTAGTGCTCCTCTCCGTTGTCGTTCATGGAGGCACACCGCTCATCCTGGCCAGTCGTCACCCTCTGGTGCAGAACCAGCCCACGGCCACTGGTGGAGACCAGGGAACCGCATTGCCCCCTCTCCCCTTGCCTGCTGTTGCACCGTCGGGGAGTACTGATCAATACGATGGGACCCAACCTTCTCCTGTCGAGCGCTCGCGCTCTGGAGAACCGTTGTCAAAAGAAAGCGGCACGGGGCCTGCGCATGAGCAGCACAAAGAACCTCCCCTTCGCATTACACTTGACGAGGTGCGCCAACTCAAGAAGGTGGGAGCCCAGGTCATCCTGCTGGATGCTCGAACGGAACGTGCGTATGAGGGGATTGACTTGCAGGCGCGTGGGGCCATCCGTTTCGTTCCAGGCAGAGTCGAGATGCGGGCTCGTACCCTTGGTTTGCCGCGCGATGCCTGGCTCATTGCTTACTGTACTTGACCAAATGAGGAGACAAGTGCCCGTGTGGCGCGAGATCTTCAGCGGGCGGGTTGGCTTAATGCTCGCTCCCTACTGGGCGGTTGGGAGGCATGGCAAGGGGCAAAGCTGCCTGTCGAACCGAAAGGAACACCACATAGTGCCGATGAACCACTAACGACGTACCATGACACAGAGTATCCCTCAGCACCCGCACAATGAACTCCTCTTGTCTCTCGCTGTGCTCTGTGCAGACATGAGAGAAGGGACAAGCAGCTTTTTCCATATTTTCTTACACATTTCTTACACTTCTCTGTTTGTTTCTTCAAAAAGATAGGTTCGGAGACCATTCAAAAACGGGTGCTGCTCAACTGTACCCGTTTTTGAATGGTCTCCTATATCCCCAGGTCTTCATCGCTGGACCCTCGTTGGGTAGAGTCATTCCTCTCTTAATAGCCTGGTCCAAGACGCGTTACCGGCGTAATTGTTATGTCAACTTCAACACGATTTGCTGGAAGCTGGCAGGCCAAAGCGTTACTATCGGCAGCAACTCCAAAATCACTGCACTGGCTTGAACGATCTGGTCACATCATAACTACTAAGCTCGGAAAAGATGAGGTGTATCAGCAAGCGGCTACTTTTTGCGAGACTACGGTCTATGATGCTGTAGAAATTGCTCTACCTGAGAACGTTCGTCAGGACGAAGAGGACGGAACGTCCCCTGATCATTGATAAAAACTACCTGCGCGCCTTGCACATCGATGATCATATCCAATTTATGATCATTATTTACATCCATAAAGGTGAGCGTCGCCGGAACGAGGTCACTGCCACTCGTATAGAGTTGAGGCCCAAGAAAAACGCGGGCATGAGTTGCATCGCCGCCAGGGAATTCTATCACCTCTATTCGTCCGTTGAGATTGATCGCGATAAAATGACTGGGCATGCCGGTTGTTTCGTTATGACCCACAAATTGGTCCGTTTGAAATGTCCGTGGGTGACCAAAGCGAATGTCATCCATTGTTGTGCCCAACCAGTTCACGGTAGCCATAGCCACCGTCCACAATATCAACATACTCAACATTCCTACCCCAAGATAGAACAGTGGATGAGCATGCCTTTTTACAGTCTGTTTGGCTTTAGGCAAACGTTGTGTTCCAGTTGGCTTTTGCGATCGCGTTTTGGACCCTGCCGATCGCCGGACTAAAGGTTGTTCCCGCGTCTTCGTGGAGGTACTGCTCGCTTCCCGCTCCCACTCGTCAACCTCAACCTGGGTATCTGTTGAGCGCACACGAGATGCTCGTTGAACGGGAGGTGTTGGCGCAGCACTGGTTGTGTGCTTCTCAGGTTTCGCCCCTTCGTCTCCAATGGGACGATGGCGTAAAGCACTTCGTGGAGTTGTAAATTCGGTTGATTCCAGAACTGGCATAATTTATTTTCTCCTTTCCTCGCAGATAAAAGCCACTTTCCTCATGTGAAGAAATACCGGCTCCTGGCCGGAGGAACATACCTCCCTATCCCCTGTGCTGATGTCCTCATCTATTGTAACAACATTTTGAATAAATGTTCTATTTTGATATGTCATAATCGGTAGGTAATATACAGCAAGCCTGGCAAAAATTGCAAACGAATAGTAGACTTTGTCTGGTTGTGGTTTGGGGTAACGAGGTATAAGCAGCTAAGTACTTTTCTACGAAGGACGCTTTTATGTGTGTTCCAGGATCTTCTTTGTTAGTGATATTATAGACCACACCGCAGCAGTTTGGCAAGGTACTATAGTGAAGATTTCTGAAGCAACACTGCTTTCAAATCCTCGGGAAGTGGGGCC
>JBGQJX010000485.1:0-3272 GCA_041499255.1 Ktedonobacteraceae bacterium
CGGTTGGAATGGCCAGCGCCCGATTTCCTTGGTCTTGAATTGTGCGTACCTGAACTGCTAGCTCTTCGGCACGCCTGGCAGCCAGGATAACCTGTGCGCCATGGCTGGCAAACTCTCTGGCTGTGGCGGCACCAATGCCCGAACTAGAACCCGTCACAATAACTACAGCATTGCTTAATGCGTTGGATAACTTTGTTGCGCGCCGCTTTTCTTTTCCTGCTCTTGTCGTAAGCATTTCATACCTTTCGAAAATCCGGTCTTGTACTCACTTTTGAACCGCACCTTTCGCCAATGCTTGCTCAAACATATTTCAAACGCAACATAGTTAAACAAAACTCTGTCCAAAACCTTGCTTTGGACCAGCAATAGTTGAAAAGATAGCAGGAGGCTGAAACTCTTCCTGCTGAAGGTTCCCAGCACGGGAAGCCTGGATTACTGCCCAGATTTTCTCTGGTCTGAGTGGCATATCTATCGATTTAATACCCAGTGGTGTGAGAGCGTCTAATACGGCATTGACAATAGCAGGAGGCGCGCCGATACAGCCAGCTTCGCCAACGCCCTTGGCGCCGAGCGGATTGATTGGCGAAGGAGTCTCTACGACGGCGGTTATAATATCTGGCACCTGCTGTGCGATTGGTAAAGCGTAGTCCATGAGGGTGCCAGTGAGCAACTGCCCCTGCTGATCATAGACGGCCTCTTCATAAAGCGCCTGACCGATGCCTTGAGCTATTCCCCCGTGTATCTGTGCCTCGGCCAGGTAATGGTTGAGGATACGTCCGCCGTCATCCACAGCAATATATGTTAGTATCTGCACATCGCCAGTGTCGCTATCTACCTCGACTATAGCCAGGTGGGCGCCGGAAGAGTAGGTGGCGTTCGAGGGAACAAAATCTCTCCAGGCTGCCAGCCCTTCGATAGGCACGCCGTTGGCCGGGTTGGGGGATTCATGCTCTACGAGAACAGGCTGCTCCTCAACCATCTGAGCGAGTTGGGACAATGTGACCGTTCTTGTGGGGACACCACGCACCATCACCTTGCCATTCTCCATTAGCAGGTCTTTGGGAGCGGCTTCCAAAAGTTGTCCCGCTACTTGAAAAGCTTTCTCGCGAACCGCTTCGGCGGCGAGCAGCACAGCGGTACCTGATACCTGAGTTGTGCGACTGCCGAAGGTGCCAATACCAAAGGCAGGGAGGATAGTGTCGTTCATCTGGACTTCTACCTGGGAGCCGGGAAGGTTAAATGTCATCGCAGCTATTTGGGCGAAGGCTGTGAAGTGGCCCTGCCCGTTGGTGGCAACACCGCTCTGCACCAGGATGGTTCCATCGCGGCGGATGCGCACTGTAGCAGCCTCCTGGGGGATGCCTGGTCTCGCCGGGCCAAGCGCGCCGCCGGAGACTTCTGTGAAGGTGGAGATGCCAATGCCGAGCAGCTTTGCATTGGCCGACTCGCGGCGTTCTCTTTGTTTCGCACGCCAATCTGTATAGTTGGCCAGTTCAAGGGCTTTATCAAGCGCTACCTGGTAGTTGCCGCTGTCGTACTGTGCGCCGGTTACAGTGCTGTAAGGAAAAGCATCTGACGTAATAAAATTGCGGCGGCGCACCTCTGCCGGGTCGAGGCCCAGTTCAAGGGCGATGCGATCCATTGTGCG
Source organism: Ktedonobacteraceae bacterium (assembly GCA_041499255.1). Lineage (GTDB taxonomy): Bacteria > Chloroflexota > Ktedonobacteria > Ktedonobacterales > Ktedonobacteraceae > UBA11361. The sequence goes on from JBGQJX010000485.1 coordinate 1,649, forward strand.
TTCCAGCATATAGGCTGCCTCGGGCCTGCCGGCCCCGCGGTAGGCGGCTGTCGGCACTTTGTTGGTGAATGTTGCTAGCACCTGGCTCTCTATAGCCGTGAGTTGGTATGGTCCACTGAGCATGGATGGAGTACCAACAGGTACCAGGGCCGTCGAGTTGGCAAGAAATGCGCCGAGGTCCGCTATGGTGTGTACCTTCAGGCCGAGCAAGCGCCCGTCATTCTGATATGCTGCCTCGATGTAGTTGGTCTGCCCGCGTCCATGCGTCTGGGCCTGCAAGTTCTCGCTGCGACTCTCAATCCACTTCACAGGCTGCTCGTATTTGAGCGCCAGCGCGGCGGCGATGATCTCTTCGCCTACGAAGGCTGTTTTGGATCCGTAACCCCCGCCCACGTCGGCATTATAGACCCGAATACGACTGCGGTCTATGCCCAGGAATTTAGCGAGCGTCTCCCGTGCCCGGTAGATGGCTTGTGAAGAGAGCCACGCGGAAAACTGGCCGCTGGCAGGGTCAAAATCGAACATACAGGCACGCGGCTCGATAGAACTAGGCGCGAGGCGCTGGTTGACTACACGCAGGCGAAGTATGTGGTCGGCTCTCTCGAAGACGGATGCTATATCTCCGCCGCCAGATTGTGAGAAGAAAGCAATGTTAGAACCAAGTTCTTCGTACAGTAGGGGAGCATCCGCGGACACAGCCTCTTCCGGGTCGGCAACAGCGAGCAAAGGCTCGTAGTCAACCTCAACGAGATCGCGCGCGTCCAGAGCAGTATAGAGGTCAGCGGCCAGCACCACCGCCACGGGGTCGCCCACGTAGCGGGCGCGTTCCACTGCCAGCGGTCGCCGGTCTGGTTTCTTCATACCTGGCACCGGAATAGTATCTAGCGTAGGCATGCCGCTCACCAGTTCTGCGCCTGTGAAAGCTGCTATCAAACCTGGTAGTGACCGCGCTGCGTCAAGCTGGATATTGTTGATCGTGGCATGGGCATACGGGCTGCGCACGACAACCATGTGCAAGGCCTCAGGACGGCCTTTGGGCATTCGCAAGTCGTCCACAAAGTGGGAATGTCCGGTGATCAGCGCGTAGTCTTCTCGGCGGCGTTCAAATCCGGGTGGTAGATGTGAGTTTGGCATGCTCTTTTCCCTTCTGCACGGCTTATAGGGTGATAATTGGCAATGTTTGTTAGATTACTATAGCAGAGTGGGAGGGTTGAGGCAAGAGTGGGGCGAATGTGAGCAGGGCCTGTGAATTAACGAGAAATTGCCTCAATTGCACCTCATAAGGATAATTCACAACCCTTTCTCCGCCTCGCAAAAAGAAAGACAGAGAGAAATAAAAATCATCCAGGAGCCCAAATGACCACCAACAATTGCAACAACTGCAACAAATGTCAGTATAAGCTCTACAATTCCAAAATAATAGCGCGCAATGTGCGCGGTATTTGGGGAAAATACCGCGCACACTTGAAACAGTAAAACACCTGAAACACCTGAAACACTTGAAACTCTGAAACAGTGAGCCACTCCGACTCAAACTTATCTGATACACATGATACACATGATACACATGATACACTTGATACACTTGACAATCTGTTTGAGAAAAAGAATGCTGGCTTACGCC
>JBGQJX010000486.1:0-3264 GCA_041499255.1 Ktedonobacteraceae bacterium
AATTGTGTTTGGACGAGCACCAATCCCTGGGTATCTGCCGTGTGTGCCTCTGTGACTTCTACTTTCTTCTGCTGCCGATAGATGCGGGACGCACTAACGAAAAGATTGCTTACCAACAAAAGTATGATTACGAGCGACAGTGCAATGACTGCGACAGACACCATAAAATATTACCTCGCTATGCAGAACGGCATACCCATCAATATATATCTAAACGACAGTATAGCGTGGTAATAGATGAAGCACTGGGTAAAGGAGAAAAATACAGCCAGATGGTACTATGAATTTTGAGAAATAGCTCCATCCGGCCTTGTGGACGCGATATATCGGGTCACTACATCCAGATACGCCACCTTTCGGGCGAATCGACCCCTGAATCGCTGGAGAGTGCGGCGTCGTTGGGCCACACTGGCGCGCCTGGTTCGAGCGCTTTATAGGCGACGGCAATCGCTCCCGCCCACGTGTCGTCTAAGGATAGTGCATCCATTTCTTCTTTCGAGAAGAAACGAGCATCATCAATCTCGTTGGGATTGGCTCGCAGGTCGCCGGGTGGTGAAAGCAGGCGCGCGCGGAACATGAAAAAGTAGTTGTGTTCCCCGTCATCCATGGCCCAGATGCGCAGTCCAATCAGACCTTCGATCTCTACGCGCAGGTTGGTTTCTTCGAATGTCTCACGAACGGCAGCCGCATCGGGCAACTCGCCAATGTTCACGCGTCCCGCCGGCAGCAGGTAGCGCCCTTTTGTGACGCCAAAGATATTGCGCACCAGCAGTACACGCTCAGCGTGTACAACTACCGCTCCCGCGCCAATACTGATGGGCCGCCTGGGTTTTGGTCGCTCACCTGTTCCATCCACCTGTGACATAGAATGTTCTCCTGCTCTCATATTATCGACAAAAGGGGATATGCGGTATGATTTCTTTTAGTATACAGCATATGGGAGGTGTTGATGCATGTTGAATGGGATTACGGCACGAGGTGGGTTGTAGGGCTTGGGCATAGGGTTGGCATGGGCTTAGACCAAAGGCCATAGGGCGACCACGAGGGTCGCCCCTACAATGGACGGGAAGGGTGAGCGGGCCAGGTATCTATTTGTTCGGGCTGGATTCTTCGCGAATGTTTTCAAGGGTCACATCGTCGACGAGGATTTCTCCGCCGAAAAGCTCTGCTAGCTTTATACTGACACCGGCCTCGATGGCAACTTCGGTGCTTTCCGGATCGTCGGGAAGCACTTCTGTATACTCTTCTGGATATTGAAATGTAATGTGGACAACACAGGCTCGATACATTGAAATGGCTCCTTTCACAGACCATTTGTTGCTTAACTGCTTTCTTTGATGACTGCACCGGTGTCTGTTGAAATTATGCCTGTAATTGTGGTTTTTTAGAATGACATTTAGGTATCAACAAGGGGGCATTTGGGGGTCAAATATGGTGCAATTCCAGGTTGCTACGCAAACGGGCTTAATTGGGGCAGGCTTTTCACCGCTTCTTCGCCGTGATACTTCCGTAATACGGCATTGAGTTGTTCTACAGACTGGTTGATGGTGATGGCCTCACCTTTCTGGGGCTGCATTTCCTCGTTGCCCAATTTCTCCTCAAGCCAGTCGAAGATGACCGCTTGTGCTCTGCTCATGCCGCCCATCTGACAGTGGCTGCTGGCTCCCTCGTCACGTAAGAAGAGATGAATCGAGCGGGGGCAGGTGAGCTTATTGATGAATTGCATGGTCTCCATGACCAGTTCGTGTTTCATTTGTGCGATTTCGTCTTCGCCGAAGAGGAATAGCATCGGATTGCGCAGGTGATCTTCCAGGCCTTTGAGCGTATACGGCTTCCAGGCGGTAAAGAAATCGTGTGGGTGCTGAATGCCCATGGCCCAGCGCGCGTGATCGTATGACCAGCGCATGCGTGGATTCATGTGGCTGAGACCGGTGAACGCGGCATCAAAAGCCTGGCTGGGAGCATCGCGCATTGGCGCGGGCCATGCTTCCAGCCACGCGTCTCCTATGTCTACAGCGAGGGGGTTGGCTATACACGCCTTGATACGCGCTTCAAAGGCGGCGGCACGCGGGGCAAGGTAGCCTCCCAGCGAATAGCCGATGAGGGCGAGACGCTGAGCATCTACGCCGGGACGGGCAAGAGCGTAATCAACGACTGCTCGCACCGGGACCTCGTAGTCGGGACGGAAGAGCAGCCCCGGGTTGAGGTGAAGCGCGCCGCGTTGTCCGGGACCTTCAAAGATCAGGCAATGCCAGCCGCGTTCGGCAGCGGCTGCCCCGATCCAATGATAGACTTCTTCAGCGGAAGAATCATAGCCTCCCATCGCCAGTAAGAGGGGACGTTGCCCAGCACCGCCTGAAATCCAGTATCCCGGCAACTTGACTCCCTCGAAGGGGATTTCGAGCACCTCCACCAGTGGAGGCAGCAACGGTATAGCTTGTTGAAAACATGCCCTGGAAAGCGCCCACGCGCTTTCATGACGTGGGTCCTCGAAGGACGCGAGAAATTCGGCCAGGCGATAATAGCTGCTGGCCCGTAAAAGCGCGTGGTGCGCGGTGACAAGGTGCCCCTTGCCCAGGGCTGTTTCAGCCTCCCGAGCGACCTGGTCAGCGATGAGATACCACTCCTGGGTCCAGCTCTCGCAATCTCCATCGTGAATGCGTTTTGCGGTCGCGAGGCATTCTCCTAACTCGGAACCATGTGTTCCTTGAATGCTCATAACGCGCAACAATTCGTAGTTGAAGCCGCCAACAGCGGTATTTTGCAAGTTGATTTTCATTGTGCACCTCCGTTACATGGGTATAGTTATGAGTCACGTTGGATGAGACGGAAATTCGAATGAATCAAAGATAACTGTTCATTAGCTATATATCACATTCATGTTGCCTGTATATCACAATGATAGACTTTGACGTAACATCGTGGTCACAACATTCTTTATTTAAGGTTGTGACCTGGTTGGAAGCTTACTTGACTGTGCTGTGATGGTTTTGTGAAGGTATTAGATTAAGCTTGAAGATAGGAAAGTATGGAAGGAGGTGCATTTCTCATGTCAAGCACTATGGGGCAACAAATTGACTATCGAGAGAGCAGGGTACCATGGAATTGGAAGTTGTGGTTTCAGTGGATAGTGGCCAATGCTTTTGGCGAGGCTGTAGGTCTGGGAGGTACAGTAGCGGTATATACTCTACTAACCGTATATGCGCAGCAAACCATGGGGATTTTTCTCACCGCGGTACTGATAGTGCTGGCCGGTACTTTTAT
>JBGQJX010000487.1:0-3250 GCA_041499255.1 Ktedonobacteraceae bacterium
CTCTCTCACATTTCGCACTAACCACTAAAACGCACTTGACAGGTTAGTTATTCCACGGTATAATATAACTATCTAAAACAATTTTACTGGTTAATTTAGGACATGTCAAGGGAGGAACCGAAAGGAGGAGACGTCATGCGTCCCATCGATCACTATGATACACTGCGCCGGGGGAGAGAAGAGCTGCTGCGACAAGCAGAGGTTGAGAGGATGATCCGAGCGGCAAGCTTCAAGGAGGGGAGACAGCTGCACGTGCTTCGAACTGTTGCAAACTGGCTCCGTACACGGCTGTTAAGCCGCGGCCACCATCTTGAGCAACCGGACACTGCCGAAAAAGGCACCTTCTCCGTCGCCAATCCCTATATAATCACTAACCATGTAGGAGAGCATCATCTCTAGCATAGCTTTACAGTATGAAATCACTGGAGGAGAAACGAAAGGAGTCAGCTAAGATGGAGATCGTGATACTCATAGTTATTCTGGTTCTGCTCGATGTAGCAGCGATCTATAAAAGTGTCAATACGACGGAACCCTTTGACTCCCTTGAATGGGAGAAGCGCCGACAATGGCAGGCGTTACGCAGAGGAGTACTCTAATGGTGAAGGCAATGCTCTTTGACGAAGCAGCCGTAACGATAACAGAACAATCTGGAGAAGCGGCTGCGCCGAAGGCATTGCCTTCTCATCGTTTGCGTTTAGAAGGTTCTATACACGGCTGCGCATCGATTGCAAGCATTTTTGTAAAGGAGAAGTCTTCATGCCGCAACTTCTACTTGTTGTAGGTACTATGGCTCTCATGATTACATTCGTTGCATATCAGATTTACAAGATCAGGTGGCTTCGCTATCATGGAAGACAGATCATTGCGATGGTGACCTCGATCCGCCATGAAACCGGAAAGACTGCGAGGGGTTTCACACGGGACAACTATTATGTCACGGCGACATGGACGAATCCTCGCACAGGGCGAACGCATACCTTTTGGGCATGGAGCATGAACTCCTGCCCAGCGTATACGAAAGGGAGCCTGGTCCCGGTCTTGATTGATCCCAAAAATCCAAAGCGATTTGTTCTGGACCTCTAAAGGGATCTGGTATAAGCAGACCTGTAGAACAAGCCATTATCGGTTGTGATAATTTCCAATCAAGTATCCCTTTCACAAACCAACGAAACTTAAGTGAATGATGTTTCGACGTGGGTATGGGAAAAGTCCTCTATCCGTGGACGTCTACTGGCAATCATTGCGTCGTCGCTTGCGGTATCAAAGCCAACGGCAACTATGGCATTGTTCAAACTGTGACTTAGAAGTACCTGAACCTGCCCAATATTGTCGTACCTGTGGAAAATGGAAATACGACTGAAAGCAAGTTCTTTATTCTTCATTTTCTACTGGTGTATAAAGATCAGTCACAGGCACTTTCAACACCCTGGCAATCTTCTCAAGAGTCCCTACCAGCACATCACGAGTTTCATCTGTCCATAAAGAATTTATTGTGGCGTAGTTAATGTCGGCAAGCCGTGATAACTTTGTACGGCTGATACCACGTGCCTCTGCTATTTCTTTGATGCGTAGCCGGGCTTTTCCCGCATGGGTGCTCCTGCCTCCTAGGGCACACATCTCACAACGGAAGGCAATTGTGATGGTCCTGTGAAAAAGAAGCTGCCTTTTGAGATGTTTTCGTAATGTCCATGCACTACATTTCATAGTGGAAAGGTCTATTACTCATGCTGATGGGCACAACGCTATAAGGAGCATGTTGAACTAGATTGCTTGGTGCACTCTTATCTCTGCGCAAAAAGAAGAGTGTAGCAAAGCATTGAGCGGGAGGAAACTTTCATGAACCAGCAACAGAGAGAGTGGAATATCTTCGGGCATGTACTAACCACTTCGGATCTTAGCATCTATATCCTTATGTTTGTGGCACTCCTTAGTGGTGTAGCAAGCATTTGGGTAGGCATGATAGCCACCATCCTCGCGGCTATTGCCGTTTTAGTGGTCAGCATCCTGGTGGTGAGAACAACTATGAAACACAAAGTCATACGGATCGCACTCTTCGTCCTCGAGGCCTTTATCGGTCTGAGTGCCATCCAAGGAGGCATTCTTCTTCTGACAGGTGCGTTTGACCAATACGTGCCGGTCGCCTGGCTGGCTGGCACGCCCTTCAGCGACTACACGATCCCCGGCCTGGTGCTGGTGATTGTCGTGGGAGGCAGTGCCCTGCTCGCCGCAGCTACCGTGTTCATCCACCGCGAATGGACGGTGCTCGTCTCGGTGCTGGCTGGCCTGCTTATGGTCGGCTACGAGGTGGTGGAGGCAGTCAGTCTTGACAGCAAAGTAGGGAATGTCCTTCCCACCGTGGTTGGGATGCAACTCCTCTGGCTTGTGCCCGGCCTGGCGGTCTTTGGGCTGGCAGGGTACCTCTGGATGAGGGAATATCGCAGTCAGCACTACCACATCAAGCATGCCAGTCACGCCTAAAGAAGCGCAGCGTTACATTACACCCATGCAAGGTGGCGAGGTGGACCTGGCCTGCCCGGTCAGTAAACTGCACGGTATAGTCAAATCCAGGGCGTGATGGTTTGCCCCCACAGGTGACTGATTGCGCCCCAACGATGGTGCCTTACGCTGGAATACCGCTCCCCAGGCGGCTCCAATGAAGGCATCTAACTCTTCGCGCATCACGCCCTCCAACATGATGCGTATGGCACTGCGAGCCAGTTCGCGCAAATGCTTGTGGAATTCCTGCTGATCAGGCAAGGCAAGGGCGGACTGCCCCTGCGTTGAGTCAGGTAGAGTGGGTGTGGTATCCTTCTTCCGTCATTGACTGATTATCTCAATTGCCATTGAGAACGTAGCAGACGTTCACAACCAACCTGTATTCTCGTCGGATAGGAATTTCAAAGTGTGTGCTCGTATTATCTTCAGGGATTGGAAATGGAAAAATCAAAATTCTCAATTAGACGCAAAGACGAAGAGATGTTAGAGCTTGTGAGCAAAACTGACCAGAAAACGTTAGCCATCTGGGCAATTGATTGTGCCGAGCGTGTCATGCCCTACTTTGAGGAAAAATATCCGCAGGATCATCGTCCTCGACAAGCTCTCGAAACACTGAAGACATGGCTAGATACAGGGGTATTTAAGATGGCAGTTATTCGCAAGGCTTCGCTTGACGCTCATGCTGCTGCCCGTGAAGTAGGAGAAGATAGTCCCGCCCGCTCTGCTGCCCGTGCCGCAGGTCAAGCTGTGGCAA
>JBGQJX010000488.1:0-3241 GCA_041499255.1 Ktedonobacteraceae bacterium
AAAACGAGTACGAGAGAACTATCTTAATCTGCTGGAGAAGATGAATCGAGAATAAATATCTACGACCTGGCTTCAGCAGCTAGCCTATACAAGCATCAATCTTGGCCGCACTACATGCCAGTGACGGCGCGTTGCACAAATGCCAATACGGCCATGAGTAGAAACAGGATGCCTGCCGCAATGATCCATCCTCGACCAGCGTTTGCAGCTACACCAAGCATTCCACCAGTACCCGCGAAGAATAAAACGATATAGCCGATGACCATCCAGCTTACCTGGCGGAAATCAATCTTCAGGATGTAGTCTAGTAATGCCTCTACGAGTAACCAGGCCAGCATCAGGCCAATCTGGAGATAGTACAGCGCAGGTCGCTCAAGTTGTGGGGCGTTGACGAGGAGATAGACCAGAGGTATTGCCAAAAGAAATTCAAAATAGCCAATCCAGTGTCCGAACTGAGGCTTGCCGAGCAGCCTGAAAATGAAAACAAGTATAGCCGAAACATAGAAGGCGACAGTTACTAGAGCACCCAGAAGATTCATGGTTTTTAGCATGTGTAATTTCCTTCAATCTTAGAGTCTATCTGAAGAACCCTGCAGCGCGAAAAGCGATGAAGCCACAGGCGAAATGAAGAAAAGCCAGATAATTCTCCGGTTTTTTGTCCCAGCGGACCTGCAGATGACGAAACCGGCTTATCTACGAATGCGTCCGCACAGCGTCGATCAGACACGTGCGGACGTCCCCCGCCAAAACGATGGGTATTCACATGCATGGGTAGCAGCCGTTGCAATACCGTGCACAGTTCATCGGAGATCCGAAACTGTCTGACACCCAAATTGACACCCAAAACCATTTACATGGATTTACATGGGTGTACATCAGCGAACAGTAAAACCTACTCCCACACCCCAATCTTCACATACCCCTTCAACAAATCCCGCGCAATAATAAAATGCTGGATCTCATCTGTCCCCTCGTATATCCTCGTCACGCGCAAATCGCGGTACCAGCGCTCGATGGGCATCTCACGTGTATAGCCCATGCCGCCGTGAATCTGCATCACGCGGTCAACGACGCGGTTCGCCATGTTGGAGCCGTAAAGTTTGGCCATGCTGGCCTCGTGACGGTTATCATGACCCTGGTCGGCCTTCCATGCCGCGTGGAATGCTAGCCACTTGGTGGCCTGGATTTCTACGGCGGAATCGGCCAGCATCCACTGGATGGCCTGGCGATCGGCGATAGGCTGCCCAAAGGTGACGCGCTGTTTGGCATAGTCTACAGCCATTTGCAGCAGGCGCTCGGCGGTACCCACGCAGCGCGAAGCGATGAGCCAGCGTCCCTGGCCGATCCACTGCATACCGAGCGAGAAACCCTGACCTACCTCTCCCAGCACGTGATCTTCCGGCACGCGCACATTCTCGAAGAAGAGTTCGGCGGGAGACCAGCCGCCCATGGTGGGCACGGGCCGAGATGTCCAGCCCATTGAGCGATCAACCAGGAAGCAGGTCACGCCGCCATTCTGGGGTGGTTTGTTGCGATCTGTGACGGCAAAAACCATGGCGAAATCGGCCTCGTTGCCGCCGGTGATAAAGACTTTCTGCCCATTGATGACCCAGTGGTTGCCATCTTTGAAAGCCGTGGCGCGAATAGCCGAGGGGTCAGAACCCGCGCCAGGCTCGGTCAGCGCGAAACAGGACTTGCGCGTCCCCTCGATAGTGGGAATAAGATATTCGGCCTTTTGTTGCTCGTTCCCTTGATAGAGAATGTTGTCGGCAGCTCCGCCAAAGGTGAAGGGAACAAGCGTGCGCCCCATCTCCATAGCGATCAGGGCCGACATCACGGCCCCCAGGTTGGCGCCGCCATATTCTTCTGGCGTATTGATGCCCCAGAAGCCCATTTCCCTGGCCTTCTTCTGAAGTTCATAATACAGGCCTGGCTCGACGCCCGTGGGGTATTTGCCTTCAGATTGGAGCACCTCGTTTTCAAGTGGCATCAGTTCGCGATCTACAAAACGACGTACAGTCTGCTGGATCATTTTTTGCTCATCGGTGAGGGAGAAATCCATACTTGCTCCTTTCGGGGAAACTTCACGCTCTATAGGCTGAGTAAGGACGGTCAGTACAGCAATTGTAACACAAAAGAGAGCATGGTTGATTGTGACCAGAGGTTCCGCGGGGATGAAACAGTTGTAAACGAGCTGTGGGGGCCGATAAATCGGCGGTGGGCGCGATAAATCGGCCCCTACGGTTTTCTGGGGCCGAAGAGTGTCTGAAACACTCTTTTCATCCGTTCGTCTCTGTTCTATCCTCTAGCAAAGTTTAATTGCATCCTGCTGATTGAGCGATGGCCATAACTTTTGCGGTTCTCCGGTATCGTCATCCCAAAAAGACAGGTATAAGCACTGGTTCCCTTGTAGGCTCTGTATTACCTTCGCCTGGTTCACCAGGCCTGGCAGCGTTTCATAATAGAGATATGACTCAAGGCCTTTAGTATCCGTGAAATGGATGTAGGGGTTATCAAGAGCTTGAGAATGGTCGTCGATTATCTTGCCGCCGGTGCCATTCTGCAAATCATGGACCAGCTTCGCGGCATCAGGATATTCGCAGGTCTGGTTGGACCATCCAGTATGGAACTTCCATATCCTACAGTATGTGGGCAATTCCCACTCAACCGCCAGTTGAGGGTACTTTTGTAGGTAGCCATAAATTTGTTGGAGCCAGCCCGTATCCACAATAGGCGTTGGATGAGAGTAAAGCGAGTCGTGATCTAAGGCCATGATCACCACAAAATCAACTGCTCCAGCCGCTAAACCCTGCCAATCCTGCCATGTAGTGCTCAGATCCGTCGTCTTCGCGATAAGCGTTGTGCCAAGGAGGAGCTGAGAATTGTCGCTGTGGAGCATCTTCCGCAGATTGGTATTGTACGTGGTAAATGCTGCCGGGTTCTGATTATCTCCTGCCTCGATGTCGTTCACCAGTCCATCATAGTGGTATCGATCCACCTGGTGGATAATGGGTTGCAGAACGCTAGCATCCTGTGCGGCTCGCTGTGTATAGGCAATGACGTCATCCCTGGTCCAGGCGCCCGAACCTAAGTCAATGCCTAACACCCCGTACACTTTGGCGTGGTTTTGATGAGCAACTTGCAGCACGTGCTCTATACATTGCTCCTTGTCAGGCCGTCCTTGCTGGACATAGTCCCACAAGCTTCCATCGGATGGCTGTATCCAGAAATGTCCATACAG
>JBGQJX010000489.1:0-3237 GCA_041499255.1 Ktedonobacteraceae bacterium
CCAGGCCCGTCACGGTGCCATCAGCCCCGATCACGCGCATCGCCTCACGCGCGACGGACCCGTCCCACAAGCCACATCAAGAATACGCTCGCTTGGCAGCGGCGCGGCCAGCGCGACGAGATCAGCCGCCCAGGGACCAAAAATAGTTGGCACCAGGTACTGCTCGTAGTTTTCTCCGAGGCTCTGAGCGACATTCCCTCCGTGATACCAGCTATCGGACTGATTCATTGCCTCTTCCCTCCTGTTATTCGTCGACGCCACTGCCCGCGTCACATGCGTATGATTATGTGGATTGACTGTCTTCAAGTCAACCCCTCAACGGAAACTTTCATCCTATAACAAAAAGAAAGGCCACCAAACATAGGTGGCCTTTCTTTCAATAGCTCCTCGAACAGGATTCGAACCTGTAACCTACCGGTTAACAGCCGGCCGCTCTACCGTTGAGCTATCGAGGAATGTGCTCCTCTAGAACGCTTGCAGTATACACTAACCCGTGGAACTTCGTCAATAGTTTTGGCGAAAATCCCCCAACAATGTCATGCATGGAGCACCCCAATCAGCCACAGCGCTACCACCAGAAAAATGCACAGGCTGATAAACGCAATAATCGGATCCAGCAACGGCGCGCTCACCAGGCTCCCGCGCAGGTGCAGGCGCTGAAAAAGCGTCGGCAGCACCAGGCCGCAAATGGCCGCGACCAGCAACGAAAACCCAAACCCCAGGCCAATCGCAACCCCCAGTTGAGGAGAATGGAACAACAGCCACGTCAGGAAACCTACTGCGACGCTCGCCAGTACCCCGCCAACGGTACCCAACCGCAGTTCGCGGAAAATGCCGCGCCAGAAATCGCTGCCGCCGGTTGTGCGCAGTTGCCAGCCAGCTACGCCCAGCGCCTGAGAACCTACGCTTCCACTGCTCAGCAAGAGCATGGGCAGCAAGAAGAGCACTCCATTCAACGCGGCAGGAGAATGTAATGTCGCCACAAGGCCCAGCACCCGGGCGACAGTAGTATGCGCTGTCTGTGCTGTCAGTGCCGGGCCAAAAACCTGGTAGAGCACAAGAGCAATGGCAAAGCCCGCGATCACATTGACCGAGAGCCACGTAACACGGCTCAGGGTTGAGCGCCAGGAGAAATGCTCTTCATCCTCAAACTCTTCAACGGTTGCGCCTGCAATTTCGGAAAAATCCTCCGCCTGCTCCTCGTGGAGTACATCGATGACATCGTCTACCGTAATCAATCCCACCAGGTGATTCTCGCTGTCCACCACCGGCACGCCCAGCAGATCATATTTTGAGATCAGCCGCGCCACCTCTTCCTGGTCGGTATCGGTCGTCACTTTGAGCACATCCCTATCCATCAAATCCTGGAGACGAGTCGTTGGTTCCGCAACCACAAGTTTACGTAGTGAGACGACGCCGACCAGGTGTTGGTCGCTATCGACGATGTAGAGGTAGTAGATCATCTCTAAGTGAGCTGAATGTTGGCGCAGGTAAACCAGCGTTTCCTCGGCGGTCAGTTCCTGCGCGAGCGACAGGACCTCTGTGGTCATGATACCGCCAGCCGTCTCCGCGCCATAGCGCAGCAGATCGCGAATAGGCCGCGCTTCGTCCGCGGTCATCAAGCTCAAAAGTCGTTCCACCTCTTCCGCTGGAATGTCCGCCAGGATATCGGCAGCATCATCAGGAGGAAGAATCTCAAGCAGGTCCGACGCGCGTTCAGGATCAAGCCCGCTCAGTAATTCATACTGCAGCGTGGATTCAACCTCGTTTAGCGCATCAGCTGCCGTCTCGGTATCCAGGCGCTCCAGCATGGCCCCGGCATCTTCAACGTCGAGTTGCTCTAAAATGTCGGCGATATCAGCCGGGCGTAAATCAGCCAGTTTGGTGTGACTGACATTTAGCTGTACCTTGGGAACAGTGCCACTCACCCCAATACTGTTGGCCGCTCCGGCGCCAGCCAGTGCCAACTGGCCCGTAACCGCCCCGCTTCTCACCACTTGTATTGGCTCGACATAATTCCACGTGATTGTTCGCTCAGTAAGCCGGATTGGTAACACCCGTGACATCGTCTCAACGGGTGCCAGTATACCCAGGCGGCGCAGCAGCCCGCTCAGACTGATATCAACCCCCACGAGCCGCACCGTTTTCTTGATTTGTGCCAGCTTTAAATCATTGACTTTCACCACGCGAAAGCCCTGCGTATCAACAATTTGCTTATCTAGAAGATCTCGTCTCAACAATAATTCATCAGGTCGAGGGGTATAAGAATGAATATGGGGCTGCTTTACCACAAGATGTATCTTATCTTCTTCCAGGCTATTCACCTGGTACCAGGGAATAATCATATCATTCTGGCCAGTGCCCAGGGGGGAACGCACCACGAGAGCCGTAACCACCGGAAACGTCTCATCCAATGTCACGCACACATCGCGTAATACACCAATGCGTCGTCCTTCAATATCATAGATGCTCTGGCGCAGCAGAGTGCTTAAAAAAATCATTGGAATCACCACCTTCTTTTCAGAGTAAAAAGCCCATAAACTTATCCACAAAACTGTGGATAAGTGGATAACTAGTCATCCTGAGTAACAACAGTTACAAAGAACACAAGCATATCAGACTCTGCAGGCGAATGACAGATAGAGTGAAATTTCCGGGCATGCGAAGCCGTCCATAGTAGGGGCGATGCCTTGTGCTCGCCCTGCCCCCGGGGCATGTGCTCGCCCTGTGACGGGGCCGATTCAACTCGCACTTTCATTCGTCAACAAAGTTATATCAGGGTACTACACCGCCAAAAATGGCAACGTGCAGACCATCTGACATGCGAAATTCATGCAGGGGACTATTGTGTGGAGAGTATCCGTAGCGGACACCCGTCCATCCAGGGACTTACTGGCAGGTGGGAAGTTTCTTACTCAACCAGCTTCAAGGGGAATGTGATGAATACCCATTGAGTAAGGTAATGATGAACACAAATTCATCAGAGGGAGCGACGCAAACGCATCAACTCAAAAACCAAACTCGCTGGTGAGTAGAACCATCCCGTGAGCAGGCACGCGAAAAAACACAGGCCTACTATGACTAGGGCCAGCGTCCATAGTTCCCTCACCTCCTTTTCCCTCCAGTTGTAACTTCCACCAGTGGCGACGTCTCAAAAACGTCTAAAACCTCATCTGGTGCGCCATCACAACCGTAGGTGCGACAAAAAATCTTATCTACCAATAGTATAGCACGCCC
>JBGQJX010000490.1:0-3210 GCA_041499255.1 Ktedonobacteraceae bacterium
CACAGCGGGATCAAGGTCAAATTCCTTGACCATGAGTTTATTAAAATGAGCGCTAGAACGCCAATGTATGCGGCTGAGGGCATCACCGGCCATATAGTCACGAATGGTAGTTGCATTGGTAGTTGTTTGCAGGGAACGCAGTGAGCTACGACCTCTACCAGGCAAACCTCCGGAAAAAAGGACAAAATTGGTGATTGGCAATACCTGAGGTAAAACCAGAAGCTCATGAGCGGGCGTTAAAGCTTTATGGCGGCGGAAAAGGCCAAAGGGGTCGCCACTAGTAGCGGTAACAGGTCCCAGCCGATAGCGACCTCGTTTGTTACAGACAGTGCGGGCTTTCCAGATTGCGCGTTTACGGCCGCCCATACTGGCGACGTAACCGGCGCGGTGCCCAGGCAATGTTGAACCATCGACAATCTGAACCCAAAGTTTGGGCAAGACACCGGTATTATCGAGCATCAGTCGCTCTTCAAAGGTCTCACCAACCTGGACACGCCCGTTGGTGGTGTTGCGATGAAAGACTAATTTGCGCAGACTGTAGCGTGCCCACACCCACGAGAGAATAAAGAGGGTAAGCAAGACATAGGTCAGTTTGTAAAGTGGACTCCAGCCGCTGCTGATGGCAAAGAAAAGCAGGGCAAGAATCAGCAAAATCGCTTGCCAGGGCCGCATAGCTTAGCGCCCCTTTCCACCGCCAACCCATGCGCCCGGCACGGGTACTATTTGCAGTATTTCATCCAGGATGGCGGTAGAAGTGATTGACCGTACACGAGCCGCCGGAGTGACAATAATACGGTGGGCCAGAGTTGGCTTGGCCAGGAGTTTCACATCGTCGGGTATGACGTAGCTACGGCCACGCATGGCTGCAAGAGCCTGGGAAGCACGGAACAACGACAATGATCCGCGAGGGCTTGAACCGAGGTAGATATTGGCATGGTTGCGTGTCGCGTTAGCAATATTCACGATATACTCGCGAATGGTCGGATCGACATGTATGTTCCGGACTTGCCGCTGGATGAGAACCAGTTCTTCCGCCGCCATGATCTGGGAAAGGTCTTCAAGTGGGTGATGGTGTTGATGGCTGTCCAGTATATTCATTTCATCGTTAGGTTTAGGATAACCGATGCTGATATTCATCATAAAACGATCGAGTTGGGCTTCGGGCAGAGGGAATGTGCCTTCATATTCAATGGGGTTCTGCGTGGCCATAACCATAAAGGGTTCAGGCAAGCGGTAGGAGACACCATCGACGGTAATTTGAGACTCTTCCATCGCCTCCAGCAAGGCAGATTGAGTTTTTGGGGTGGCGCGGTTAATTTCATCAGCGAGCACAATTTGCGCCATGATGGGACCTGGCCGGAACTCAAAATTACTGGTTTTCTGGTTGTAGATGGAGGTGCCTGTGACATCGCTTGGCAGGAGGTCTGGAGTAAATTGGATGCGTTTAAATGAGCATCCAATAGAACAGGCGATAGCTTTTGTGAGGACGGTTTTGCCTACACCGGGCACATCTTCGATTAACACATGTCCATGACAGATGACGGCAATGAGGCTAAAAGCCACAGCTTCGCCTTTACCGACAATGACTTTCTCTACGTTGGCGACGACTCGCTGGACCGCGGTGGCCAGGTCCTGTACTGACTGCATGCGTTTCTCCTCAATTCATTTGAGGCCTGACTACTTGTTAGATATACACACATTGATTTACGTTTACACGCGCTGAAACAGTGCAATATATAGTGTATCACGTATACGGTAAAGTACAAGTACCAGGCATCTTGTAGGTTCCACGGCAAATCGGTGTATTAAGGCGAACAGGTCTGGAGACCACAAGAGACACCCCTTCATTACTGGTTATTGGTGGAACCAACCTCGAAACAAATTTTAGCACAGAGGTTGTAATAATTACTACGTCATGAAAAGCGATTTTGTTACGCGCTTTCCTTAAGTTTACGTGGTCAGGCTGAATTTTGGCTGAAAATCGGGTACTATGCTCAGGGGCGAGAGTATGCTATTATGGTGTTCATGAACCAGAGCGGCAGGAACGACAGAGAAGAGCTTCACGCGGTAGTGCATGGACAAGTACAGGGAGTTGGTTTCCGCTACTTCGTCGTTCAACGTGCCCTGGCATTAAACTTGCGGGGATATGCGCGCAACCAGAGCGATGGCAGCGTAGAAGTAGTAGCGCAGGGGGAGTATGCAGCGCTTGAACGCCTCCTTTTATTACTACGACTGGGGCCAACGGCGGCAGAAGTCACCGAGGTGACTACGGTGTGGAGACAGCCAACTGAACATTTTAGCGGATTCCATGTTCGCTGGTAGTGTTGAAGAGGATAGAGAAGACAATGATTGATCGTGAGATGGTAAAGAATGTAGCAAAACTGGCACGCCTGGGCATGAGCGAAGAAGAAATCGACATCTTTGGGAGCCAGCTCTCCGTCATTTTGGAGAATATCGCCATATTGAGAGAGGCCGATGTGAGCGGCGTTTCGCCGACGAGTCATGCTTCGCGGCTGACAAATGTGATGCGTGAAGATATTGTGCAGCCGTCATTCAGCCCAGAAGTATTATTGGCAAATGCGCCAGCCCAGGAAGATAACTGCCTCAAGGTACGAGCGGTGTTAGATGGAGGAGAGTCATAAAGCATGGCTGAGTTGTACGAATTGACGATTAACGAGGCAGGGGATTTACTGCGACAAGGGAAAATTTCTTCAGTCGAGTTGACACGCGCTCATCTTGATCGCATCAGGGCGGTAGAGGATAAGGTGAAGGCATTCACGCTGGTGACTGACGAGCTTGCATTGAAACAAGCGGAGGAGGCCGATCTGCACTTCAAACGTGGAGATACCGTAGCGCCGCTGACCGGCATTCCCATTGCGATTAAAGATGTCATTTGCACAAAGGGCATTACCACGACTTGCGGCTCCTACATGTTGAAAGACTTCAAGCCTCCTTATGATGCAACGGTGATGGAACGTTTGAATGGCGCTGGGATCGTGATGGTGGGAAAGACGAACATGGACGAGTTCGCAATGGGGTCTTCGACAGAACACTCTGCCTTCTTTCCTACGCACAATCCGTGGGACCTGGAGCGCGCTCCGGGCGGAAGCAGCGGTGGTTCCGCGGCGGCGGTGGCTGCAGGAATGGCGATGGGGGCTTATGGCAGTGACACAGGCGGCTCTATTCGCCAACCAGGTTCGCTGTGTAACG
>JBGQJX010000491.1:0-3206 GCA_041499255.1 Ktedonobacteraceae bacterium
ATGAATAGAATCCTTGGCGAACAACTTCGGAAACGCCCTTGCATCGTTTATAACTCAGATGTTTACATCGAACTAGCCGATAAAACTAATTGTCTCTGTCCTGATGTATCTGTGAGTTGTGATCGGCGGGACCGTCACGCGATAAAAGTCATCCACTATCCTTGTGTCGTTGCTGAAGTACTCTCATCTGGCACGAAAGCGCGCGACCGGGGAATAAAATCCGAACTGTATCAAAACATCCCAACGGTTCAAGAAATCCTCTTCATTGACACACAGGTGATGAGAATTCAACTTTACCGGCGCGAAACAGACTACTGGACAATGCGCAACTTCACCCAGGGTGACACTCTAGAGCTAACCAGTATAGGCGTACATTTCCCTGTTGCCGAGGTTTATGAAAAAACAACCTTTGACAACACTTTCACAAACGAAGAATAGATGAAACATCCTGTTTGGCAACAATTAGAAAAAGAATTGTTACAAATAGCCCCCTGAAGGAATGATAAAAGCCGGCATAACGTGTAAATCAGTTCACCAGGCCCAACCTGCACGTCTTTCTGACAGGGGAAAGGGGCCAGGTATGATACGTCGCCTATTGCATACCAGTGCCATGCTGATAGTGTTAAGCAGTGTCCTTTTCCCTTTCAATGCAGTTGCCAAAACTCAAAAGACGTACACTTCTTCATATCCACGTGCCGCGTTAGACTTCCCTGTGCCCGATCCGCTTTACATGTATCACCAGTTCTCGTATGTAACCTCGCATTTCCAGCGCAGAGAGGCGGGCTATACTGCCAATCAGGGACATGACCAGTTCGCGGCATACTGGGCACAGGAGATGACAAACAACCTGGCAGGTTTCGGGCCGCAGGTACGGCGCGATTCTTTCCCCATACATGGCTGGCGGGAACGTAGAGCGACCCTGCCAGCCTTCAATATGGAAGTCACTGTACCGGGTCTCACGCACCCTGAACAGGAGATCATCGTTGGTTGCCACTACGACGGCAAGGCGAACTCGACCGAATCGGCCCTTGACGATACTAGCGGGTGTACGTATGAATTGGGCGTTGGCAAGGCCATGGGTGATTACTGGCGCAGCCACCACGTCTACCCGGCGCGCACCACGCGTTTTGTGATATTCGATGCCGAGGAACAGGGGCTATTTGGCTCGTTTCACTACCTGGACAGCACCATCAATGGTGATCTGTCCAACGTGCTGGCTATGTTCAATGAAGAGCAAAGCGGCATCAACTACCCGGCGCGTTTCCTCGGCAAGGCGTCCAATCCCTTCATGCCGGATTACATCGACGTGACGCCCCTGCAAGACAACGCCGCCTATCCGGGCCGTATTCACCTTACTCCCCCGCAGCGCGAGCGCGTCATAAACTTTCGCAATCTGTGGCGGCAGGCCATCCCCGCCGTTTTCGCGCAATTCCAGGCTGTTGGCTACCAGGCGCTCGATTACTACAATAGTCGCAATCAAAACGTTTCTCAGTCCATCTTCACGCCCGGCCAGCAGAACAATATCCATATTCAGGATGACCCATCCAGCAATAGCGACCAGGTGCCATTTATCTATGCTGGTCTGCCCGTTGTCACCCTCACAGGCGATCAGACGTACTACGATCCCCATCCACCCACCTGGGCCTTTCCCTACGATCTGCCGGAGGATACCTTCGCGCTGATGAACACATATACTTGCGGCGCGAACCGGCCCTCAGCGGCGCTGGCGCTGGCAATGGCTCTGCCCGCCATGTTCACTACCTGGATGCTCAACCAGCCCGCCATGCTTGGACAGTCAACCCCTGACGGCAACCCGGTGGCGACTATCAGCGATATCGGGCAAACGGTCGCGGGGCAAAATATCGCGCTCGACGCGAAAGCCTCTTTCGATCCATCTAATGCAGGCAATCCCTTGAGCTTTGCCTGGAATTTCGGGGATGGCGTAACCGCCAACGGCGTCAGCGTCAACCACACGTACCGTCAGGTGGGGAGTTTCGTGCTGACGCTCACCGTAACTTCGCCGGGTGGCAAGCGCGTCATCAGTAAGACAATCAAAGTGGGCAACGGGCCTGAATACTACAGCAACCCCTACTCTCCACTCCCTGGCGTTAACCGCTACAATACGGCTGTGACCATCGCGACAGCCAACAACAGCCTTCCTGCGCAGCCCCCTTTGCAGCCACCCCTGCTATCCACGCCCACGCCTGCGCCTGTCCCAACGGTAACAGCTATACCAACTACCGGCGTGACCGCAACCCCTGTCGTGACCGTCACTCCATCAACCGTAGATAGTGGCGCCGGGAGCGCGCCAATCCCGCTCATTCTGGGTATGCTCGCCGGAGTTGTATCGCTTATTGCGCTGACATTGATCGCGGTGGCCCTGTTGCGAACGCGCAAGGGTTAGTAGACCGGGTGTTTGAGGTTGGCGCCATCAAGATTGGCCTCGACGAGGCTGACATCACGAACTAATCGAAACCGTATGCAATCAAACGACGTGCATGCTTATTTGCAGTTGCCATCTGGTCCACTTCCAGGAACGCTTGTGGAAAGTCTTGCTTTTCTTGGAGTAGGGAAAACGGCCTGGCTCGTGGTAGATCTTGTACCAGGGAAGTATGTGTCGGTCTGCACCCTGCTCGATATAGCCAGCGGAAAATTTCATGCTGAACTGGGGATGATTGCTGCATTCACCATTCAGAGGAACGTGTTCGGAACAATAATGGCCCTCACCCACTTTGGTGAGTTGTGACAGAGGATAGATTGAATCAGATGCGCTTTTTGAAATAGCGCACAACCAGCATTCTTCATGCTCTCCATAGACGAGGGGAAATAAGAGTTTCAGAAGACTCAGTTCTGCCTTCTTTACGTATCGCTGCGGTTGATCTCCCATGTGTATCACTCCTAAAGAGCCAATTCTCTTTGGTGAGGATGGTTTTTACTGTACCCTTTTTGTGCTCAAAAGGACTGAACTTTGCAGTTGTGAAGCACGGAACCTCTCCAAATACTCCGTAAGGATCACATAGGACAGGCGAGAAATTAAATCATATTTTAATTTCTGAGGCAAGGTTCAAATGCACTTGACAGTTCCTCATCAATAGAAAGGTCCAGTACTGTCATGCTGAGCGAAGCGAAGCATCTGTCTCGCTGGGCACAGAGATGCTTCGCTTCGCTCAGCATGACAATGTATGACTGTTCAAAATGTCATGGAC